>JAQZAX010000149.1 GCA_029239455.1 Anaerocolumna sp. | reverse complement strand
AAGAATATACTAAAACAACAAAATAGCAAGAATTATTACTTAATACTTTGTGTATAATGCACTACAAAATACGTACTGTTTTTTAGCTATGGAACTCATGTGTGGAGTTTGAAAAATCTGGTATTGGGAGATTGGAGAAGAGAGGGCAGCATCCACTTGCAAAGGAATTCCTTGCATTTAATAGGAAAAAGGTGTTTCAATCCTAAAATATTTAGGTTAGAAACACCTTTTACTATGTCTTTATTGTATTTTGCTAAGAGGAGAATATTTTTGTAATAACTTTACCGGTTAACTACATTGGGACAGTCATTTCCGGTAAGTAAATTAATCAAGTTATCTACAGAAGCAATCGCCATGTTTTCCGTAGCCTCCTGCGTATGAGCCCCATTATGTGGAGTTACTACTACATTATTTAACTCAAAAAGAGGAGAACATTTCGGTGGTTCCATCTCAAATGCATCGAGACCTAAACCACCCATTTTTCCGGCTTTCAGCGCTTGATATGCTGCTTCTTCATCAATGATGCCACCGCGTGAAGTGTTAACAAGTATAATATTATCCTTCATACGGCTGATGGCATTCTCATTAATTAAATGTTTTGTGTCCGGAGTTAATGGAAGGTGCAGACTAATAACATCAGACTCGCTAATTACTTCTTCAAAAGTAGCCACACTGATATTATTATCCTGACAATAGGATGCATTAATGAATGGGTCATAAGCAATTATATGCATACCCAAACCCTGGGCACATCGGGCAACTACCTTTCCAATTGCGCCTAGGCCTAGAATTCCGATGGTCTTACCTTTTAATTCAAGTCCGGTAGATCTTACCCAACCGCCGCTACGAGTTTGTGAATCTAAATATGGAATTTTTCTAGCAGTTGACAAAATGAGTCCGATCGCTAGTTCACCTACAGCTTCGGCATTAACTCCGGGAGTGTTGGCAACTAAAATGCCTTTACTTTTTGCAGCAGCAATATCAACGCGGTCATATCCTGCTCCATATCTGGAAATAGCTTTCAGATTTTTACAGGAATCAATTACTTTATTTGTAACAAAATCCAATCCGGCAATATAACCATCACAATCCTTAAGTAAATCGATTAGAGCATCTTCATCTAAGGGCTTACCCGTAGGATTAAAAACCAGATTATTTGAAAAAGACCGTAGTTTATCTAATGCTTTACTTTTCTTATTCGGCTGCATAGATGTTGGTGTAACTAATATTTTCATAGCATTTGCCTCCCATCTATTTATTTGACAAGGCTTACAGCCTGAGCGGTAAGTTCTTTTATTTTATCAAATTCGCCATTTTTAATTAAAGAATCTGTAACCATCCAACTGCCGCCACAGGCAATAATTTTATTGAAGGATAAAAATTCTTTGATATTATCCGTGCTGATTCCACCAGTAGGCATGAAGCGAATTCCCGGAAAAGGAGCAGAAAGAGCCTTGATCGTATCAAGACCTCCATATTGCTTCGCAGGGAAGAACTTTACAACAGGAAGACCATATTCTAAGGCATACATTACTTCTGTTGGAGTACAGGTTCCCGGAAATATAGGAATATGATTGTCCAACGCAAATTGCGTTACTTTATGTGAAAAACCCGGAGAGACAAGGAATTTAGCATCTGCGTCCAATGCACGCTTTGCCTGCTCTATATTTACTATAGTACCGGCACCCACCAGCATATCTGGAAATTCGCGTCGGATATTACGTATGGAATCTTCTGCAGCATCTGTACGAAAAGTAATTTCTGCGATAGGAAGACCTCCTTGATATAAAGCCCCAGCAAGCGGGGCGGCATCACTGCTCCGATCGAGTTTAACAACCGGCACAATTTTTAGTTGTTCAATTTGATCAAAAATATTCATTTTATGTATAACATTCATTTCAATAATGAATGTATCCTCCTTCCAAAAAGGTTTATTGGTTTATGAGTGCTTTAATGCAATTATCATAAAATATTCTTCTGATTTGGGTATCTGATATAGCTGCATTTTTCATTTTATTTAAAAATGTAGTTAAAATATAATCAAGGCCGATAGCATCAGGGGAATAAGCTTTCATACGAGCGGCTGTAGTATCGAGTGAAAATAGCAATTGATGTTCAAATCCGCTTTTTAGCATCTCCGAAATTATGGTTAGCTCCTGCTCGTCGGAATGATACTTGAAACGTCCGATCGTATCATATTCCAAGAACGCTCCTGCTGATGCAATTCTTTTATGAATGCTTAAGTCGTCTATCGCTCTGTCTAAATGGCAGAAGATCATTTGAGCCGGTTTTACACCTTGCTGTATTAAAAATTCCAGCAGCAGAATAGGATCTGAAGCTTTTTCTATATGAATCATGATGCTTCTACCGGTTTCGATACATGCACGTGCTGCAGCTGAAAACAGCTTATGATATCTTGGAGTAAGATTTTCTGTATCTAAAGCTGTCTTTATTATGCCAGCCCTTGCTGTACTTTGAACTGTGCTATAATTGAGGTCATTTTCAAGATACATACCATCATTAAGCTCATCAATGAAATACTGACTTAATTTTTCCTCAGAAATCGGGTGTATCCAATGATTTTCAGGATAGAAAATTAATTTGTGAAAACCTGTAGAAGCTATAATATTCACACCGGATTTTTGTGCAACCGATTGAAGAAGTGGAACAATTCGGTTGCAGCCTCCCGGTTGTGCATCAATTAGAGTATTGCCCCCCTTATTTTTGTATCGGAGGACTTCTTCAAGAGATTTCTGCATATCATCCATATAAAGCTGGGAAGATATTAGATAAGACATCCCCATGCTTATCGCAATATGCTCGTGAAATTGGCAGAAACCAAGATCCTTTGTCTCGATAGGGCCAAGAACTGTCATAATCGTATTCATTGTTGCTAATCCACCTGCCACTGTTTATTATCAGTAATAAACGGCTTTGCATCTTTTTCAATAATAATCTTATGATAACCCTTGGTTTCGATTGTTCCATAGTCGTGCCCGGCATCACCTGCAAAGGTAAAGAACATGATTAATGGCTGACTTCCGGTGTTTACTGAACGGTGTGCATAACGGCGTGGTACATAAATGGCTTCCCCTTTTTTTAAAGGCATTTCAATGCAGTCACCTTCCGGATTCTCCATTACCATGTAGCCTTCACCACTTAAGGTATAGTAAACCTCAGCAGTATCCAGCATTGTATGGAAATGACCTTTTGTCATATGGTATTCATCGCCTACTTTTCCAGGATAAAGAATTGTTGTGCCAAAGGCGAGATCTCCGGCTCTTTCCGGACAGCCTAATTCATAAAATTCGTAAATCAGAGGATTATTTTTTGCTAAGATATCCTGTGCTGCTTTTGCATCATGATACATATCACTCATTTGGGAGAGGTATCGCTTGGTAGATTCGGCAGTTTTAGAGAAACCGTTAATTAGGTTAAAATCTACTGTAAAACTTGTATCCCAATTAAAATTATTCATAGAAGTCCCCCCTATATCGTCTTAGCTATATTGCTTAATTCGTCTAATAATGCACCCTTAATTTCAATATGGAAAACTTCAGCGATAACCTGTGTCCATCCGTGGATGAAGTAAGTCCATCCGTCTTCTACATGAAGATGTTTCTTTTCTTTTTGGTCTTGTGCCTGCTGTTTAAAAAGAAGTTCTCCCCGGTAATTAATTTCCCAAACAAGACTATCTTCAGGGAAAGAACAATCACTAGTTAAAGGTGATCCAGGACCATCCTTACCAAGTCCTGTTGCGTTAACAATAACTGAGTGTGGCTTTAAGGAAGCAAGAGTCCGGTCATTATCTGCAGGTGTCGGGTTATGTATAAACTCAAATTGAATCTTAGGATTACATCCGGCTAAAATCTTTTTTGCCGATTCCAAACGAGGAAGGCTTCGATTGGTTATAATTATCTTTTTTGGTACATTATCTTTGAATTTCTCCTGAGCAAAGTATATGCTCATAGCTAGGGAACTTCCACCGGCACCGATTAATAGAACGTCTCCGTTATAATCAAGCCAATAATTTGCAGGAACAAAGCTTTCCAAGGCAAGTCCGCTGGAGATAGGATCCTTAGCGTGAGCTCTTAATTGACCGTTTAATTTGGAAATAGAAGAAACCTCACCTAACTGTTCAGCAAAAGGGTCGACATATTCAAATAAATCTTTACAGGTATCATAGAGATCGATTTTATGGGTAGTCACCAGAGCTCCGAGTGAAAAAGGATCATTTTTAATAAATTCAACTGCTTCACGATATTCCTGTGCGGAGGAATGTGGTTTGAAATCAATTCCTTTAATTATTGCATTCTTTAATTTTAAAGCCTCTGCCCATTTGGGAAATACCTTCATAATGGAGGACTGGTTAGTTGTAACTCCGATAAAATATATTGTAGGCTGAGTTGCTGGCACATATTTCTGATTCATATTAGCATCCTTTCTATTCTTTAAAGAGATAAGTCATGAAGCCTATTTCCTGCGAGAGCCATATAGTGTGCCACTTCGCGGTGAATAGGATATATTTTGTTGTATTTTATTGTGTTTTCTGTTATAGGAATTTCAATACTATTTATGACATGAATTTTATCTAAGCGTTCATAATCACTCCAATAACCTAACCCATAAGCGACTAAGGCGGCAGCGCCGAGAGAGGCAGCGTCCTGATCGATATTGGTTTTAATGATTTCCAAATTAAAAATGTCTGCAAACATCTGACGCCATATTTTGCTTTTACTTCCACCGCCAACTAATAGCATCTTAGTGAGTCCGGGATGATATTTGGATAGTATGTCAATTGCATATTTTAAGTTGAATGTAATTCCTTCCATAGCAGCGCGTACAAGATCGTTTCTTGTATGCCCAAGGCTCAAGCCAACGAATCCAGCAACAATATCATTTCTGCATAAGAATCCTTAATTTCTCCAGAAGCTTCTCGATCCAGTAATTCATGGCAGATATTATCCCTCACCCATCGAAAACTATTACCGGCTGAGAATATACTGGTCGCTGATGCATAGAGTCCTTCGATGCAATGTTCGAATACAAAAGGTTTATATTCTAGGTCTAATATGGGCTGATTGCCAATTACAGCAATCCAGCTGGAGGAACCAAGTGATGTATAGCTCCGGCCGTCTTTCGTACCCATTGAGCCCAAGGCCATACAGGAGTTATCAACACCACCGCAAATTACTTTTACCGAAGTAGGTAATCCCAATTGCAGGGAGGCTTCTTTTGTAAGATTTCCAACAATTCCATGAGAGGGAATAATTTCGGGAAGTATATTTGGATTGATACCGGAAGCTTGAATATATTCCGGTACATAATTATGTTTATTTAAGCTGTATACTCCGCTTCCGGAAGCATAGGAGTAATCGGTTAGCATCTTGCCGGTCAAACGCAGATTACAATAATCTTTGGATCCCAGAATTTTATATATTTTTGAAAACATATCAGGCTCGTTGTCACGATACCATATAATTTTGAAAATAGTATAACATTCAGAGGGAAAGCCATTACCCGTATTAAGATACCAATCATCATAGGAAACGGTTTTAAAAAATTCCTCTGACTGTTTCGAAGCTCGGGTATCTGACCAAATAGGAGTCAGTGATCGTAAGAGGGCACCGCTTTTATCAACAGGTACAGCTCCTAAAGAATGTCCTGAGATTGATATGCCTACAATTTCCTCTGGATTAACGGAAGATTTTTCAATCAAAGCCCTAGTAGAATGTATAATTCCATTCCACCAATCATCCGGATTTTGCTCATGAATATCATCACCGGAATAAAAGGTTGCATATTGCTCAAATATATGAGCATAGGATACACCACTCACATCGAATAGTGATGCCTTGATTCCGCCAGTACCGAGATCATATGCAATAATTTTTTCTATATTAGCCATAGATAGCTCCTTTACTATAAAATCAGAAATGAAAATTTAGTTAAAGCTTTGGATAATTTCCAGTGCAGAATTTGTATTAATACCAAAACGTTCTACTCCAAGAGCACATAATTGATCAAACTCTTCTCTTGTACGAATTCCACCGGCAGCTTTCACCTTGATTTTACCTTTTGTGAGTTCTTTTACTTTCGCAATTCTTGGTATGTTTGCATCACCGGGTACCCAACCCGTTCCGGTTTTCAGAAAATCAGCTTTCGTCTGCATTACAAGTTGGCAGGCTTTCTCCAGTTCTTCATCTGTTAAGCAGTTCATTTCAATAATTACTTTTGTAAGGACCTTTTCAGGAGCTAAAGCTATGATTTCATTTAATTCATTTAGAACATAGTCATATTCTTTGTTTTTGAATTTTCCTACATTCATAACGATATCCATTTCTTCTACACCATCAGCGATTAATTCTTTTGCTTCCAGTATTTTTGTGCTGGTTTTATGTGCACCGCTCGGAAAACCTACGGGTGCACCAACATAGACATTGGGTTCATCTTTAAGAAGTTCGCTTACCGTATGAGTCCAGCATGGAAGAGAATGAACATTAATAAATCCGTATTTTTTGGCAACATTTACTACAATTTCAATATCAGACAGGGTATGCGCCGTTCTTACCGCACTAACGTCAATCAGACGTGCTGCTTCATATGCTGTCATATTATTCACCTCACTTATCATTAATCTGAATTAAAAGGTGTCAGAATAAAATAAGTAAATTGAAACGTTCCAATAACCGCATTATATATTAGCATGAAAAAAAAATCAAGCGATTATTGAATAAAATATTAAAGTATGGTATCGTTTTATATATGGAACTAGTGTTTATTGACAATTCAGCATTTGTTTTTATAACAAACCATTAGGATAATTATTGTTTGAAACGTTAAAACAAAAAGGAGAAAGATATGGTTACATTAAAAGATGTAGCAAAGCTAGCAGGAGTATCGCATGGCACTGTATCAAATGTTATCAATGGTGCAAGCAATGTCAGTGTAGATAAAATCAGAAAAGTAAAGGCAGCAATGGCAGAGCTGGGATATAAACCTAATGTTATTGCAAGAAATTTAAAGATTGAGCATACGCATGAGATAGATTTAATTCTGCCTAATAATAGAAATCAAGAATATATTGAACTTTTCGATAATTTAAATCTTTGCGTGAAGCGAAAGGGCTATTCTTTAAATTTAAAAGTAACTAATGAGGTTCCGACAGAAGAGCGCAGATTATTGAATGAATCACTCATGCACAATGTGGAAGGTGTAATCCTGATTACCTGCCAGCCGAGTAATGAAAAATTTTTTGATGAAATTATTAAAAATGGTCTAAAAATAATCTTCGTTCACCACGAGCCCCCAAGCCAGAAATATAATTTTGTGGGACTAGATGTAAAATATTTGGCGGATAAAATACTAAAGGATTATTTAAGGCAAAATTTAAATAAGATTGCGATAATTTCAGGGCCGAAAGAGTATTCTTTTGAAGCAGAAATTCTAAATACTTACTTTGGAGCCATGTATGAGTCAGGTATTTCAGTTGATCCCCAATATATTGAGACATGTAATTATGCAGAGGGGAATGCGTTTCGCTCTGCCATGAGAATATTAAACTTATATCCTGCGCCTGAAGTAATCTTTGTAACTAATGTTGGTATAGCAAAGTGTGTGATTAAAGCGATAGATATTATTTATAAAGAGAAGAAGGAAGGGCCAAAATTAGTTGTTTTGCAGCCAAGTGGATGGGTGGATCTGGTTGAAGATGAAACAGTATCACTACCGTTTAATAAGCTCGCACAAGTGGCATTTGAAATGATTTTAGACCTGATACAGGAAGAGAAAGAGGAGGTCCAGAGGCATATCATTAAGGCAAGGCTGGAAAAAAATAATCCGATTCATATGATTGAGACAGAAGATGAGGA
>JAQZAX010000018.1 GCA_029239455.1 Anaerocolumna sp. | reverse complement strand
AATGAAGTGACTGCATCCGCTTCACTGACCGTTGGCAAAAAAGTGCTGACCGTCAAGGCGGACGATAAGGGAAACATTATCAAAGGCACCGCAATGCCAGCGCTTACCTATACTGTAACCGGTTTGGCTGGCAGCGACACGTTTACCAGTCCAACTCTGTCCACCACAGCGGCGGATACCAATACTACAGGAGAGTATGACATCAATATTAGCGGCGGTACCCTTGCCAACGCCGACAGCTATACAGTTAACTATACTGGTGGGAAGCTGACCATTGTCAATGGGCCTGAACCACAAGGCGGTTCGTCAAGCGGCGATGGAACGACCACAGATACCACCAAGCCAGATACCGGAACGCCGGTGATAAAAGATGATAATAACAAATCAGGATGGGAAACTATTAAGGAACAGATTAGGCAGACGAAAGACGGGGATACCATAACGGTAGAAATGAATGGCTCTGTGGCAGTACCCAAAGACCCTTGTCTTTGATATGGGAGATGGTATCACATGGAGTGTAAACGGTCAGAACATTACGGATAACAGCCTGGAGGATATTAATTTGGGTGTAACCATGGACACGGATGCCATTCCGGAGAATCTTATCAATCAGGTGGACCAAGAACAGGGGCATAGAAGTATCAGCCTATCCCATAACGGTGAGTTTGGCTTTACTGCAGTGCTTTCCATCAATATGGAGAAGGAGAACGCGGGGCTTTATGTAAATATGTTCTACTATAATCCTTCATCAAAGGAACTGGAGCTGCAATCTATCCGGAAAATTAATGAGAGTGGTTATGTTGATTTTACATTTACCCATGCCTCTGATTATGTTGCTGCAATAAGCACAGAACCGATGTATGGGAAAGCTCTGGATCAGATTACAATCAGTGCAACAAAAGGCAATCTGTATGTGGGCGGAACACGAAATAAAACAATGAATCTAAAGTTAGACCTACCGGAGCTGCCGGGAGAGATTGCAGAAAGTGACAGTTCTCAATTAGTCATTACGTATCAGTCCAGCAATCCTAAAGTGGCAACGGTAACAGACACAGGAAAGATCATAGCTAAGAAGAGTGGAAACACAACCATAACGACACTGGTTACCATTGGTGGGGTACAGAAAAGCTTTAAGACAACCATTAAAGTAAGGAAAGCATATATCAAGCTGACCAAGAGCACAAACACCCTGGACAAAGGAGATACCTTTACCTTCCAGGCAAAAGGTTATGGTGTGAATACGGAAGATATTAAGTTTTATACTTCCAAGAAATCCATCGTAGTCATCAACAAAACTACCGGTAAAGCAGTTGCCAAGTCAGCAGGAACGGATTATGTCATCGCAAAAGTCGGTAATATTGAAGTGAGAATGAAAGTAGAAGTAAAATAATAATGAACCACCCAATGTCCTTTCAATCATAAATTACAGATAGTGTAAAAAAGCCTTGAAACCTGGTTTCAAGGCTTTTTTATTTAATAGGGTCTTGATGCAACTTTATACGTTGACTGACCTGTTAGGTCGGAACAATTCAGGCATCGCCGGGGTTATTCCAGAAGTTAGATATTCTAAAGGCGAAAAGTTAGATGTTTTTTTAAAAAAATAACCAATATTTAAATTAGGACTCGAAAATAATATTTCAGTATGTTATAATGAAACATAATACTGTGAAAAATACTGATAAAATAGTATAATTATATGGCTATTTTATGGAGGAAACCAATGTTAGACAATAAAAAAATTAGGGTTATGACGAAACTGGCCATATGCGAACAGAAATCAAGTGAAGACATTAGAATGAGTATGTATTATAAAACAGACTACGTTAGATTACAATTAATGAAGACGATCATTAGTGTGACGGTTGGTTATATTTTACTGCTTTTTATTATTGGCTTTTTTCAAGCTGAATTTCTTTTGGGTAAAACATTTGATATTGATTTTATTCGCCTGGGTCAATATATTGTCGGTTTCTATATTATTATACTGACTGTATATATTGCAGCATCTTTTTTTGTATATTCCTATAAATACGATAAATCCAGAAAAAAACTGTCTAAATATTATAAGCTTCTTCAGGAATTAAACCACATTTATCGCGAAGAGCAGATAGATGAATAGGGAGGATAGATATCATGATGATGACATTACTAGAATTTCGAGCAAAACTTCGAGGGTTGTACCAAAAATATGAATTATATATTAATCCAGTGTTAAAATTTATAGTTTCCTTTATTGTTTTTCAACTTATTAATTCAGCGATTGGATATGATGAAAGATTAACAAAACTGCCGGTTGTATTATTACTTGCATTCATTAGTGCTTTTACACCTTCTGCGGTTTTTCTTATGGTTGCAGCAACAATCTCCTTTGGTCATGTATTTTACATTTCTAAAATCTTATCCTTCATTATTGTCATAATCATGTTAATAATGTACTTGTTATTTCTAAGATTTACGCCAAAACTGGGATATGCAATTGTAGCGATTCCTATTTTATTTTTATTTAGAGTACCTTATGTTGTTCCTATACTACTGGGATTATTTTCAAGCCCAATTGCCATTCTTCCTGCAAGCTGCGGAGTAATTATCTACTATTTATTCCAGATAATTAAAGTAGCAACTACTTTGCAAACGGATGTAAGTATTGAGGACACTTTACAACTTTATACTTATGTGGCAAACAACCTTATTACAAATAAACAAATGCTTCTCACCATAGGAGTATTTGCATTGGTTATACTTGTAACATATTTTGTAAAAAGAATGAAGTATGATTATGCTCGTGAGATGGCGGTTGCCTCCGGTGCACTAACCTGTATTCTTGGCTTTTTAATCAGTAACCTTAGTCTGGATATATCAAATCAGATTGGGCCTATGATACTTGGAACCTTACTTTCTGCCATTCTGGCTGCTGTAATTCAGTTCTTTCATATTGTACTGGACTACAGTGGAGCAGAATTTGTGCAGTTTGAAGACGAAGATTATTATTATTATGTAAAAGCAGTCCCAAAGATTAACATAACAACCCCAGAGATTAATGTGAAGAGAATTAACCCTCAGAAAACTTCAGGAATTCGTGAAAATCTGACGGGGAACAGATATAAAGAAGTCTTAAATGATGAAGATGATGAAAATGAAGAAGAGTATGAGGAGTACGAGAATTATACGATAAAAAACAGGGATAAAGATAATTAATATAGTGTAAAGCGGGTGTAATATAATGGAGAATATCATGAGTTTTTTTAAAGATTATGTGGCATGGTTATCTTTCCCCCAAATCAGGGTTACGGATATTATTGAGATTTTAATCATCGCATTTGTAATATACCATGTTGTCATATGGGTGAAACAGACGAGAGCCTGGATACTGTTAAAAGGTCTGATTGTATTACTCGTGCTTTACCTAATTGCGTCCATAATTAACTTGAATGTGATACTTTATATATTCTTTAAAACAATAAATGTAGGAATCATAGCTTTAATCATTGTATTTCAACCGGAGTTTCGAAAAGCTTTGGAACAGCTTGGACAAAAAAATCTGGTAGGCCCACTCTTTAATTTTAGTGACTCAAAAGAAAGAAGTGAGCGCTTTTCAGATGAAACGGTTGATGCAATTGTTAGAGCAACTTTTCTTTTAGCGAAGACAAAAACCGGTGCATTAATAGTGATTGAAAGGGAGGTCCCCCTTGATGATTATGAGAAAACAGGTATCGCCATTGATTCTCTAGTCAGCAGCCAATTATTAATCAATATATTCGAACATAATACTCCGTTGCATGATGGTGCAATTATTGTACGCGGGAATCGCATTGCAGCAGCTACGTGTTATCTGCCTTTATCCGATAATATGATGCTAAGCAAAGACTTGGGTACGAGGCATCGCGCAGGTGTAGGAATCAGTGAGGCTAGTGATAGTTTAACTATTATTGTTTCAGAAGAAACAGGCAAAGTGTCTATTGCAAGCGGGGGAACACTAATTCGAAATGTAGATGGTGATTATTTGAGAAGTCAGGTTATGATTGCTCAGAATAAAACATCGGAAGTGAAGAAGATTAAAATATGGAAGGGAAGGATAAAGAATGAAGGAAAGGTTGACTAGAAATATAAGCCTTAAGATATTATCCTTGCTTTTAGCGGTCGTTTTGTGGATAGTTATATTAAATATTGACGATCCTGTTTATACGGATACTTTTACAAAGATTCCGGTTACAAGGATTAATGAGAGTGCACTGGAATCAAAAGATAAAATATATGATGTAATATCCGGTGAAACAGTTGATGTTACAGTTAAGGCGAAACGTTCAATCTTAGAAGAACTGGAAGTTTCTAATTTTAGAGCGATAGCAGACCTATCCGAACTCTCCATAGTAAATGCTGTTCCTATTGAAGTAAGTGTTCCGGGGTATGGCGATGAAGTAGAAATTATAGCTCAGAATGATCTAACCATGAAGGTTAGTATAGAAAATCTTGTACAAGAGCAGTTTCGCATTGAGATAGTTGAAAAAGGGAATGTGGCAGAAGGGCATTATATTAAGGATGCAACAGCAAGACCAAATATGCTGCAGGTATCCGGTGCAGAATCCGTGATTAGCAAAATTCAGAGAGTAGTAGCAGAAGTTGATGTTAATCATGAAGATGAATCATTCATGAAGTCAGTAGAGCCTAAAGTATATGATAAAAACGGCAGTTTAATGGATTCTAGTAAGATGACGTTTAATTACGATGAAATCGATGTAACCGTATCTTTGTTAAACACGAAAGAAGTCAATTTATTTGTTGAAGTAGAAGGTACTCCATACTATGGATATGAGTATGTTGGCATTGAGTATCAACCAAAACAGGTGGAAATAGCCGGTGAACAGAGCGAACTTGATAAAGTCAGGTATATTATAGCTGTTTATAATATCAATAATAAGAGCTCGGACATAGTCGATGAGATTAATATTGTAGATTTTATAACCGAAGATGTTATTTTAATTGATGAAAATCAGAATGCGGCAATCAATATAGATATAGAAAAAATTGACGTTCCAGATCTTCCAGATATTTCAGACATGAATTACTGACATGAATTACTGTCATAAATTATTGACATGAATTACAGACATGAATTACAGACATGAATTACTGTCATAAATTATTGACATGAATTACAAATTATTAACGGAGTAAAACAAATAACCAAGGGCGGTTTATAGGAGGTAAATCAATGGTAAATGGTAAGGTTGTTGTAAAGAATCCTACCGGATTACATTTACGGCCGGCAGGCCTGCTGTGTAATTTAGCACTGGAATACACATCGAAGGTAACGATTCATTTTAAGGATACCAATGCTAACGCTAAAAGTATTTTAGGAGTTCTTGCCGCGTGTGTTAAGTCGGGTGATGAAATAGAGATTATCTGTGAAGGACCAGATGAAAAGGACGCGCTAACTACAATTGTGAAAGCCATTGAAGATGGACTTGGAGAGAAATTTTAGTTATTTTTTTCTATTAGTAAATACTATAAACAATTAATTAAATAGTTGTTGCACAATTATACGTTGGGTGTTATAATTATTCAAAATTAGAAAAGCAGACAGTCAAAGCTGGAAAAGGAATGATTAGGATGGGGCTAGAGTAGATAATGCCAAGTTATTTATTGTAAAAAAATACAGTGTGATATATCGACTCCATAGTATATAGGTGTTCTTTTTTGTTTTATTAATTAACTTATATCTTAGGAGGATTTTATTATGATGAATTATAAAAAGTATAAACGTGTTCCGGTGGTCAATTACCCGGAGAGAGAATGGCCAAATAGACAGATAGAAAAAGCGCCTATTTGGTGCAGTGTTGATTTACGTGACGGTAACCAGGCTTTAATTGAGCCTATGGTAGTGGAAGAGAAGATAGAGTTCTTTCAATTACTTGTAAAATTAGGTTTTAAGGAAATAGAAGTTGGATTTCCTTCTGCTTCCCAAATTGAGTTTGACTTTTTAAGACAATTAGTGGATCGAAAATTAATTCCAGATGATGTAACGATTCAAGTATTAGTACAATGTCGCGAGCATTTGTTAAAAAGAACTTTTGAAGCGTTAGAAGGAGTTAAAACGGCTATTGTTCACATATATAATTCAACCTCAACATTGCAGCGTAATGTAGTGTTTAGCATGAGCCGGGAAGAAATCAGACAAATTGCGGTAGAAGGAACAAAACTGGTCAAAGAATATGCAAAAGATTTTCCTGGAAAGATTATATTAGAATACTCACCGGAAAGCTTTACAGGAACGGAACTTGACTATGCTTTAGATGTTTGTACTGCCGTACAGGATATCTGGGAACCAACCCCTGACAACAAAATAATATTCAATCTGCCAGCCACCGTCGAGATGACATCACCTAATGTGTACGCAGATCAGATAGAGTGGATGCACCGTAATTTTAAGAACAGAGAGAGTATTATTTTAAGTGTTCATCCTCATAATGACAGAGGTACCGGAGTTGCAAGTGCTGAATTAACCTTGATGGCTGGTGCTGACAGAATTGAAGGAACCTTATTTGGAAATGGTGAAAGAACCGGTAATGTTGATATCTTAAATATAGCGTTTAATATGTTTTCACAAGGTATTAACCCGGAATTAAATATTGAAAATATCAATGAGATTATTGAAGTATACGAACGCTGCTGTAAGATTCCGGTACACGTTAGACATCCCTATGCAGGAAAATTAGTATTTACAGCTTTCTCAGGATCACATCAGGATGCAATAAATAAAGGTGTGAAAGCTTTGATGGAAAGAAAGAGTGCCATCTGGGAAGTTCCATATCTTCCAATTGACCCTGCAGATATCGGAAGAAAATACGAACCTATTGTTAGAATTAATAGTCAGTCCGGTAAAGGCGGCGTTGCCTTTATTATGGAAACCTATTATGGATATAAGCTTCCGAAGGCAATGCATAAGGAATTTGCTGATATTATTCAGAAAATATCCGAAAAACAAGGCGAAGTTGCACCAGAACAGATTATGGAAGAGTTTAAGAACAGCTATCTTGACAAAAAGGAACCATTGCATTTTAGAAAATGTAAGTTTGAGGACCTTTCTGACACTGATATGCCTTACGATACACTTGCCAAGATACTTTATACGAATAATGGAATAGAAAAAACTTTTGAAGCAACTGGAAACGGTCCAATCGATGCTGTTCAGAATGGATTGCATAAGGAAATGGATGTAGATGTTAAGGTTCTTGACTATTCCGAACATGCGTTAGGAGAAGGTGCCAATGCACAGGCTGCAGCTTATATACACTTACTGGATCGTAAGACAGGGAAAGCGGTGTTTGGTGTTGGTGTCAGCTCTAATATTACGAGAGCGTCCATACGTGCAATCTTTAGTGCTTTAAACAGATTAAATGAATCTGCTTCTTAAAACTTCATAGGGACATAAAATAATTGCAATAATAAAGGATACAATACGAACTTATGGATAGAAGTATTGTGTCCTTTATTTTTTGGCACTCACAGTTGGTATTATATGGCATTTGCTGTAGGTATTATTTTGGTATTCGTCTTTGGTATTATTGACTTGCTATACTGAAAATGCTATAATTTAGCGCGAGGTTTGAAGTTATATCCAGTTATTAAGAATATACTTCTAGAAAGGATTGGTAAATATTATGAAGAAAGTAATAACCTATGGTACTTATGATTTATTACATGTAGGGCATATTAACTTATTAAGAAGAGCAAAAGAGATGGGGGATTATCTATTGGTAGTTTTATCATCCGATGAATTTAATGCAATTAAACATAAAACAGCGTATCATTCTTTTGAAGATAGAAAAGTAATTCTAGAAGCAGTTCGATATGTAGATGAAGTTATTCCGGAATATAACTGGGAACAAAAAATTAGTGATGTTGTAGATAACAAAATCGATATATTTGTAATGGGTGATGATTGGAAAGGACAGTTTGACTTCTTAAAAGATTACTGTGAAGTTGTTTATTTACCAAGAACAGAAGGCATTTCAACAACGAAGATAAAGACGGATTTACATTTAGGTAAAAATGAAAGTAATCAGTAGGTGATGTCTGATGGGAGGCTCATTTCATATAATAAAGAAGAAACTAAAGAAACATTTGAAAAAAATTCGTAAATTTGCAAAGAGGTTTGTAATTGTATTATATAAAGTAGAAACCAAACTGGTACCGATTCAAAAGGATATTATTATCTTTGAAAGTAATTTGGGTATTAATTATACGGGTAATCCAAGATGTATCTACGAAGAAATGGTTAGAAGGGGACTGGACAAGAAATACAGATGTTATTATGTGTTAAATGATACATCTACAGAAATACCGGGAACTGCAATTAAGATCAGGAGAACCAGGACGAAGTACTTTTTCATGATGGGGATTTCTGGCGTGTTGGTTAGTGACACCAGACAACCGAAATATATTATTAAGAGAAAAGGTGCAACCTATATCCAAACCTGGCATGGCACTCCTTTGAAAAAGCTAGCACTGGATATGGAATCGCTAAATATGGGTGGACAAACCGATTTAGAAAAATATAAGAGTAATTTTGTTCATGATACAAGAGCCTGGGATTATCTTATATCACAAAACTCCTATTCCACTGAGATATTTAAGAGAGCCTTTGCATTTGATAAAACCATGTTAGAGATTGGATATCCTAGAAATGACATCCTGTTTCGCAGCAACAATGCAGAAGCTATCCAAAAACTAAAAGACAAAATGGGGCTTCCGACAAACAAAAAGATTTTGCTTTATGCACCTACCTGGAGAGATAATGAATATTATGAGAAGGGCGCTTATAAATTTAACCGAGCTATGGATTTTGACCTTTTGCGTGAAAAGTTAAGCGATGAATATGTGTGTATTGTAAAATATCATTATCTGATGAAAGAGAATCTGGACTGGTCGGCATTTGAGGGATTTGTCTATAAATTCGATATGTGCGAAGATATTGCAGAATTATACCTGGTAGCAGATATGCTGATTACGGATTATTCTTCTGTTATGTTTGATTATAGCGTTCTTAAGCGCCCAATGTTCTTCTTTGCTTATGATTTAGAAGAGTATAAAGATAATCTCCGTGGTTTTTATTTTGATTTTATGGAAGAAGCACCAGGTCCTATTACTAAGACAACAAAAGAATTAATTGATTCTATTGTAAATTATAACGCCCCTGATTTTAAAGAAAAATATGATGCTTTCCATTGTAAATTTAATCATTTGGATGATGGACATGCATCAGAGAAGATAGTGCAGTTAATAGAGAAAATAGTTAATCTATAAGCGGGTGGAATCATCAAAACAAATCGAGGTAAATGGTGAATGATTAATAAATTAAAGAGCACTCTGAAAATTAAAGGAAAAGGAATATTTCACAATCTCCAGGCCAAAGTTGAAAAGCGTCAGGTAAACGCAAGACTGGATCACTACGATGCAGCACCGATTACGAACCACACTCCAGATAAAATAAAGAAAATTACTTTTGTTATTGAACGTATGGCAAAATATAATGGTGGACAGACTTCTATTCTTAGATTAGGTACAGAACTGTCTAAGTTGGGTTATGAAGTTGGCTATGTTGTGTATAAAAATCAAACAAAATCAGATATGGAAGAGTGCGCCAGCTGCAATCTTAGCAATTATCAGGGAGAAATGTACACCAATAAATTTCTCACTAAGTTGCACTCTGATATTGTAATTGCAAGTTCCTGGGATACCGTATCTTTTGCCAAGAAGATGAAGGGTTATAAAATGTATTTTCTACAGGATTATGAGCCATACTTTTATTCTTTTGGCGAATTATTTCTTATGGCTAAAAAAACCTATGAACAAGGTCTTCACATGGTTAGTCTGGGTAATTGGAATAAGGAAATGGTAGAAAAAAACTGTAATATTATATCCAGAGTAGATGCGATTGAGTTTCCTTATGAACGTAAAGAATATCCGCCCTGCAACCGGGATTACAGCGGGTATGCTAAGAAAAAGGAATTTATACTGGCAGTTTATTTGAAATATTATGGCAAGAGATTGCCTAATATCACCCAATACCTTTTAAAACAAGTAAAGGAAGATTTTCTAAAAGACGGTATTGAACTACAGATTAAATATTTTGGAGAGGATAAAAGCTTTCGCACAGAGGCAGGAGAGAACCTGGGCATGCTGTCTAAAAAGCAATTATTTTCCCTATACAAAAAAGCTGATTTTGGAATGGTAGCATCTATGAGTAATATTTCGTTAGTGCCTTATGAGATGTTAGCAACGGGACTACCACTGATTGAATTTGAAGATGGTACTTTCCCATATTTCTTTCCGGATAATAGTGCAATATTAACTTCCCTTAATTCTATGGATCTATATACCAAGATAAAAGAGGTCATGATGAATCCTATGAAACTGGAAACAATGCATAACACTGCAGAGGGCTATTTAGAATCGTTAAGCTGGGAGAAGACAGGAAAGCAGTTTGATGCAATACTACAAGGCTTATTACAGTAATAAAGCTTATATCACGAAAATTCTACTTAATAAGCTTACTGGGAGGATAGGATGCGAAGCCAGATAAAAAAATTATTGCCTGCTTGGATGTTAACCATATTAAAGCATTTACGCTATCTCTGGATCGTGTTCTTGTTTTATTTGTTTCGGTTGGCACCGGTAAATCCAAGAAGAGTTGTTATATGCAATGTGTGGGGTTTTGGTGACAATGCAAAATATGTGACGGAAGAATTGGCGGGAAGAAAGCAAAGACCACAAATTATTTTTATAACCAATCATCCTCAGAGTGCATATGCACCTAAGGGAGTAACTACCCTAAAAACCAACTCGGTTAAGGCTATTAAAGCATTAGCTACGGCAAAGATATGGGTTGATAACAATCGAAAAGAAAGTTATATACGCAAAAGAAAAAATCAATATTATATACAAACCTGGCATGGTGGCATTGCACTTAAAAAAATAGAAAAGGACTATGGGGATAAATTAGGAGAGAGATACGTAGCCAATGCAAAACGTGATTCGGCTATGGCAGATTTATTTGTCTCTAACAGTAATTTTTGTACTAACCTTTATAAAAATAGTTTCTGGTATCAGGGTGAAATCTTAGAATGTGGAAGTCCACGAAACGATATTTTATTAAATCCACATAGGCAAAAACTAGAAGAGGTGAAAGCGCGATTAGGAGTTAAATCAGATTCAAAAGTTGCCATCTATGCACCTACCTACAGGGAAGGAAACAATACGAAACCGTATCAATTAGACTTTAATAAAATGAGTACTATACTGGAGGAGAAGTTTGGCGGCAGCTGGTTATTTGCCGTGCGATTACACCCTTTAGTTTCTGAGCAAAGTAGTTTTCTAAAATATTCGAAGCGGATTATTAACGCGTCTTACTACAGAGATATTTATGAACTTATGGCGGTAGGTGATTTGTTAATAACAGACTATTCTAACATAATGTTTGAGTTTTCTTTGATGAAAAAACCGGTATTTTTATATGCCTTAGATGAAGAGGAATACACAAAAGACCGGGGTTTTTATTTTGATTATCCTTCCTTGCCGTATCCAAAAGCAAACAGTCAGGAAGAATTAATAGAATGTGTTAAGAATTATCAGGAGACAGAGTACCAGAATAAGGTTGATGCATTCTTAAACCAGTTAGATATCTATGAGACCGGTACTGCTTCAAAGCAGGTTGCAGACCATATATTTAAAGTATTAAATATATGATGATTTGAGGGTCAAAAGCCTCAAAATATATAAATGATGAATAATGCTGTATATATATTCGATTTGGCGTCGACCGGCCGAGAACACTGTTCATATATCGTCAAGACTCTAGCCAATAATCATGCCAGCTGGCTTGATTTTTGGCTAGAGTCTTGTAAGAGATATAGTGTTTGAGGGTAATGCACTTTTCATAACTAATCAGTAATTTCTAAAATTTCATTACTATAGCCTTTTACCGTATCGGAAGGGACATAATCTTCCTCGTTAAATAAGAAGCGGTGTAATTCTGTAACGTTAGCTGCAAGATCAATTGGAAATACATAAGATATTCCATCATAGTAGTCTGCATTCTTATCAAATGGGAATCCGGTTTGTTCTGCAATATCATAAGAAAAGAGATCCTTACCAATACTTAGCATATCAACAGAGTCAAGGTTCGTATAAATCATAGGGAAAATTTCGTTTATAATCTTATTCAGGGTTAAAATATCCGTGGTTTTTGCCTTTTCTAATATTTTCTCTATTACAATTCGCTGTCGCTCTGCACGTTTAAAATCGCCGCCAGATGTATAACGAATTCTTGCATATGCAGTAGCGTGGGTTCCATTTACCACCTGAGTGCCGGCAGATTCTAATTTACCGACGGAAGTATGGTTTATTTTATTTAATTCATTGGTATAACCATTTACATACTTTAACTCTTCCTTCGTAATATCTAAAGTAATTCCACCAAGCAGATCAATCACCTTTACCAGTGCATCAAAATTAACAGTGATATACTCTCTAATATTTAAATCAAAGTTTGTATTTAGCGTATTTAAGGCCAGTGGATATCCGCCTTTAAAATATGCTGCATTTATTTTATCAAAACCTTTGTCTGGAATATTTACATAGGTATCGCGATAAACGGAAAGAAGCTTTACATCTTTTGTTTTCTTATTGATACTGGCAATAATGATGGTATCGCTATGAGTGCTTTTTTCTAAAGCATTTTCTCTGGAATCAACACCAAATATGGCTATATTTCTATAATCCTTCATGTTCTTGCTTTCAATGTCGTTTGTTATAATTGATTCATCACCGGATACATCATACTGCATTTTATCAGTGATATAAAAGAAATAGACAAAACCAAGTACAATAAATAGCAGAATAAAATCAATGATTAACATTACTCTTGATTTTCTTTTTCTTTTTTTTGATTTACTCATTTTAATTTCTCCTTTAGGTAGAAGGAGGCTGTTGCAAATTGATGTCAATGTACTTGCAACAGCCCCAGGATTAATATGCATTTTTGTTTACAAAACCTTTGAATATGGTTAAAAATAATATTTTAATATCAAGTCGTAAGTTCCAATTCTCAATATAATATAAATCGTATTCAATTCGCTTTAGTATTGAAGTATCCCCGCGATACCCACTAATTTGGGCCCATCCAGTTAAACCGGGTTTTACCTGATGTTTAATCATATATCTAGGAATTTCTTCTTTAAATTTCTCTACGAAGAAAGGGCGCTCAGGTCTTGGACCGACGAGACTCATCTCTCCTTTTAATACATTAAATAACTGGGGTAATTCATCTATGCTGGTTTTTCGGATGATTCTGCCTATTCTTGTAACACGAGGATCATTAAATTTAGTCCATGCACTTTTTTCTTTTGATTCTGGCTGGATTTCCATAGAGCGGAACTTGTACATGTTAAATTCACGGTTATGTGTTCCTACTCTTACCTGTGTGAAGATAATAGGACCTGGGGAAGTGACCTTTATAATAATAGCAACTAGAAGCATTGGAAGTCCAAATATTAATAATGCGGCTAAGGTACCAAAAATATCAATGGCGCGTTTAAGTAATCTGTTATATAAGTTACTTAAAGGCACGTTTCTAATATTGATAGCAGGTAATCCGTTTAAATCCTCAATATATGGAATGGTCGGAATAACATTCTGATAATCGGGAATAAACTTGGTGTGGACACCTGATTTTTCACATAAACCAACAATTCTCTGCAATTTAGAATATTCATCAATACTTAGGGTTATGGCAATCTCATCAAGATGATTCTGAGGAAGTATTTCTAATAAATCGTCGATACACCCAATTATTTTAATTTTTTTGTAAGTATAGCCTCGTTCCATATTATCATCAAGAATTCCATGAATATAATAACCCCATTGGGGGTTGGCCATGATTCTGTCAATATAGGCCTCTGCTGCACGGCTATAACCAACTAATATAATATGTTTCAGATTGTATCCGTTTCTTCTTGCTGCTTTAATGGAGTAAGATAGAAAAGAACGAAAAATAGTATCAAATACGATATTAGTAAGAAAGAAAATTCCCATTAAAGCACGGGAGAAGTCACTTTCTTTCATAAAATAGAGAATTAAAGTGAAATATCCCAGTCCCAATATATTTGCCTTAACGATGTTCCATAAATCGACACGTTTACTTTGGCTTCTTTTGGGGACATAGAGATTACCATAATGGTAAATAATTAAGTAACCGGGAATAAGTAAAATTAATATGGTAGAATATTCAGTTAAGGTATAAAAGCTGGTACTTGCCGGATCATATCTTAATATTTTTAATTCTTTCAGTGGGCTGTAAAAACGCAAATAATAAGAAAATATATAAGATAATCCCAATAAAAGGCCATCAATTATAACATGTAATCTGTTCAAGGTTTTTTGATTTTCCTTTATCATAATGGTCTCCACATCCTGTAATATGTTTTCCAGTTTGTCAATAAATATAACATCAATATTATAATACATGTTGTATTGGTTTATCTACAATAAAATTCTTAATATTTAAGCCCAAATCTTAAGATTTGTTAATATAATTTTCGGCTTTTTCACACATAATACACAAAATACTGGTATAATATTTATAAATTAAATATTGATTAGGATAGAAATACAGGAAAGGAGAATGTATTATATGTCAGACAATTTTGACTTTAATAATTTAAATAATGATGATTTAAATAATAATGAAACAAAGGATTCGACAGAATCCAAAGAAATGAATCAGGAACAAACTATAAAGAACGAGAAGGAACAGAAAGAATCTTCCACCTACCGCTTCTGGGCAGAACAGATTACCTCTCCCAAAGAATACTATAATGAAACAAGTAATGCAGAATATAAGGACCCTTCGTATCAAACAAGTAATACACAATATTCAAGAACCGGCTATCCTTATGAGAACAATAATAATGCTAGTAACTCACAAGTAAACCACAGCCAAAAGAAAATGGAAAAGAAAAAATCCGGACCTTTTAGAAAAGCAGTGAAGTTTATTTTAGGAGCTGCTGTATTCGGACTTGTTGCAGGGGTATCATTTTTGGGATTTAACTGGGTATATTATAGTATAAATCCGGATGCAACTCCATTTACAATTAATATAGGAAGTGATTTTCACCTTAATAATAACAGCTTGAATCTTAATCCCAATACGAATCCGGAAAATCAGATTGCTGCCACTACAATTTCAAAAGATACCATTCAGCAGGAAACAGATATTACCCCTATTGTGGAAGCAACCATGCCTTCCATAGTTACAATTAACAGTACGTATACGGAGACAACGGACTGGTTTGGACAGCAGTACAGTGAAGAGTTTCAAGGCAGTGGTTCCGGTATTATCGTAGGTAAGAATGACAAGGAACTGCTAATTGCTACAAATAATCATGTAGTGGAAGGTGCAGAACCAATTACCGTTACATTTATCGATGACACTCAGGCTCAGGCAATTATTAAAGGAACGGATGCAGTAGCTGACCTTGCAGTAATCTCCATAGATATCTCTGCAATTAGTAAGGAGACTATGGATACAATCAAAATTGCAACCATAGGAGATTCAGAAAATGTTAAAGTCGGCCAGATGGCAATTGCCATTGGTAATGCATTAGGCTATGGCCAATCCGTAACTGTTGGTTATATCAGCGCAAAGGATAGAGAAGTAGCAATCGAAGGAAATACCATGGTTCTTCTACAGACGGACGCAGCAATTAACCCTGGTAACAGCGGTGGAGCATTGCTTAATTTAAAAGGTGAATTAATTGGTATTAACTCAGTAAAATATGCTTCCAGCGAAGTAGAAGGTATGGGTTATGCTATTCCAATCTCCAGGGCGTTACCAATTATAAATGAACTAATGAATAGAGAAACTTTAACAGAAGATGAAAAAGGGTATCTCGGAGTTTATATCAGACAGGTTACCGAAGAAGTTGCCGCAACTTACAATTGGCCAGTAGGCGTCTATGTTATATCAACCATAGAAGGCGGCGCAGCTGAATCCGCAGGAATTGTTGCTGGAGATATTATTACCAAAGTTAACCAAACGGAAGTGACTGCAGAATCCCAACTGCAGGAAAAAGTTAATTCCTACCGTGCAGGAACCGATGTAACCCTTACAATCATGCGCATGGTAAACGGTCAATATAAAGAACAGGAGATTGTAGTTACCCTTGGTAAGAGTGCTACTCTCAACATAAATCAATAGAATACAATACTTTTCAAACGATGAATATGATTTTATAAGGGACGCTGCAGAATTTACAGTAGTCCCTTTCTTTATTTTTAATAAATTTTTAAACTTTACGCTATTGTATCCACTATGAGGGTACGATATAATATTAACAATATAGAGGATACTAAGTACCTGTAAAACTGTTACGGGGATATGGCTTGAAAGTACAGTAGGAATACTTTTTTACTGATGCTGATTTAAAGGCTTCCATAGGTAGACAGATAGGAGTTTATATGAGTAACGATTACAAAGATAAGGTTGAAGACAAAGATATTCTGGACAAGGGAGATACAGTTACAAATGAGGAACCGGTAGAAAAGAAAGCAGATTATGAAGATATATGTTACATTTGCAGACGACCAGAAAGCAAGGTTGGGAAAATGCTTCATATACCCAATGATATTTGCATTTGTTCTGATTGTATGCAAAAAACATTTGATACCATTAATAAAAATGGTATGCCTTACATGGATTTAAATAATTTTCAGCCAGGTATGATGAATCTAAATAATAATCTGAATGAAATACCAAAAAGTCAAAAAGTAAAGAAAAAGAAGCCAAAGGGAGAGAAAGCTTCTGAAGAAGAAGTATTTAATATTAAAAACATTCCTTCTCCCCATATCATAAAGGGGGAGTTAGATGAATATGTTGTAGGGCAGGAGCATGCTAAAAAGGTTATTTCTGTGGCTGTTTATAATCATTACAAAAGAGTTGCGGCTGATGCTCTTGATGATATTGAAATTGAAAAATCCAATATGCTGATGATTGGGCCCACGGGAAGTGGTAAAACATTTTTGGTAAAGACCCTGGCCAGACTGTTAAATGTACCCCTGGCAATAACCGATGCTACTTCTTTAACGGAGGCTGGTTACATAGGTGATGATGTGGAAAGTGTAATATCTAAGTTACTGGCAGCAGCAGACAATGACGTGGAAAAAGCTGAAAAGGGTATTATATTTATTGATGAAATTGATAAAATTGCAAAAAAGAAAAATGTTAATAACAGAGATGTAAGTGGAGAGTCTGTTCAACAGGGATTACTTAAATTACTAGAAGGCAGTGAAGTTGAAGTCCCGGTTGGAGCAACGAGCAAAAACGCCATGGTTCCAATGACTACGGTGAATACTAAAAATATTTTATTTATCTGTGGCGGAGCCTTTCCTGATCTTGAGCAAATAATTAAGACCAGACTAAATAAGCAATCCTCCATTGGCTTTAGTGCTGATTTAAAAGATAAATATGACAATGATCCTAATATACTTCAGAAAGTGGCAGTTGAGGATTTAAGAGAGTTTGGAATGATTCCGGAATTCCTTGGAAGACTTCCTATTGTATATGCTTTAGAGGGCATGACCAAAGATATGCTTGTAAAGGTTTTAAAGGAGCCTAAAAATGCCATCTTAAAGCAGTATAAGAAGTTATTGCAGCTGGATGAGGTGCAGCTAGAGTTTGATGATGGAGCATTAGAAGCAATTGCTAAGAAGGCGCTAGAAAAGAAGACAGGAGCAAGAGCTCTACGTGCCATTATCGAAGAATTTATGCTTGATATTATGTACGAGATACCAAAAGATGATGCTATCGGCAAGGTAATTATTACAAGAGAGTATATTGAGAAAAAAGGGGTTCCTGTCATTGAAATGAGAGGTATGGCAAAGGGAACAATACCTCAGATCAGTCAAAATGCGAATTAATTCCAGGAGGAGATTCTATGAATCTTAATCAGTCTATAACGACACAAGAGAAAGAATATAAAGAAGAGCAGCAGGAAGAATACGAAATTGTTGAATTCGAAATTTTTCCCGAGAAAATAGTTTGTCCCGACTGTGGCGGGATCACTTTAGAAGGACTGGACTTTTGTGACAAATGTGGTGGAGAACTTCATCCACAATAATCAATTCAATTTAGAAATAATGGAATTTATTGCAATAATTGCTAGGGATGTAGTAAAATCTAGTTGACAAATAAAATAGACAAGAGTATTATAGATGCAAGAATAAAGGCGTTCCTATTACTATAGAATGAACGCCTTATTTTATATCATTATGCTGGTACCCGGGTATTTATTATAGGGAAGCTTTACCTTTTTGCTTTAGTACATTAATATGAAAAAAGTGGAAAGCGTTAAAGAAAGGGAATAATATTTACCTTGGTAAAAATATTAAAGGAGGATTTATTATGAAAAAAAGTTTAAAGAAGATATTAAGTTTAGGATTAGTATCAGCACTTGCTATTAGTTTACTAGCAGGTTGCGGTAAAAAAAGCGCAGGAGACTCCACAGAATTTATTATTGGTGGACTTGGACCACTTTCAGGAGAAGCGGCTTCCTATGGAATTTCAGTAAAACAGGGTGCAGAAATTGCAATTGAAGAAATTAATGCTGCTGGTGGTGTTAAAGTTGGAGACCAGACATTAAAATTATCATTAAACTTCAAAGATGATGAAGCATCCGGAGAAACAGCATTATCTGCCTACAATACCTTAATGGATGAAGGTGCTCAGGCACTTCTTGGTACAGTTACCAGTGGTGCTGGTTTAGCAATTGGTGAAAAAATTGCAGAAGATGGCATTCTTCAGGTTACACCATCCGGTTCTGCTGCAGGTCTTACAGAATGGCCAAATGCATTTAGATTATGTTTTACAGATCCATTACAGGGTCAGACAATGGCTCGCTATGCAGTAGAAGATTTAGGTCTTAAGAAAATTGCTGTTATCTTTAACAATGCAGATGAATACAGTACTGGTGTTAAAGATGCATTCGTTGCTGAAGTAGCTACACTTGGCGGTGAAATCGTTGCTGAGGAGTCTTTCGAAAAGGGCGCTGTTGATTTTAAAACGCAGTTAACTAAGATTAAAGGTACTGACGCTGAAATTATCTTTGCACCTGTATATTATGGTGATGCTGCATTTATCACAACTCAGGCTGCTGAATTAGGAATGAGTCTTCCTTACATTGGTTCTGACGGTTGGGATGGTGTATTAGCACAGGTTGTTGATCCAGCCGTATTAGAAGGTGCTGTGTTCTTAAGCCCATTCCTTGCTACAGATGAGACTCCAGCTGTTCAGGCATTTGTTAAAGCATATGATGAAGAATATAAAGCTGTACCAGATCAATTTGCTGCAGATGGTTATGATACTGTATATGTTATAAAAGCAGCACTTGAAAAAGCAGGATCAACAGATAGCGAAGCTTTAATTGCAGCTATGACTGAAATTCAGGTAGAAGGTTTAACAGGAAGCGTTACATTTACTGCTGAAGGTGAGCCTAATAAAGGTGCAAAATTTGTTCAGATTGTAAATGGAGAATATACATTAGCAAAATAATATACCTAGAATAATACAATAATAAGGGCAAAAGGAGAAATTAATAAGGTCTCCTTTTGTTCTTATTCACTTATAATAAGGAAATTATCTGAATTGCTTCGTTAAGCGCAGAAACTCTGAGCTTAACGAAACAATTTAGAGACAGGAAAGAAAGAGGTGAAATTATATGGGAAGTGTACTAGAACAATTAATTAATGGATTAGGTACAGGTAGTATCTATGCATTAATTGCCTTAGGTTATACCATGGTTTATGGTATCGCAAAGATGATTAATTTCGCCCATGGAGATATTATAATGGTAGGTGCGTATGTCTTATATGTTACAGTGACGCAGTTTAAACTTCCTGTAATAGCAGCAGTAGCTATCACAGTTACCTTCTGTGCGGTGTTAGGTATCACTATTGAGAAAATTGCTTACAAGCCGCTTAGAAAGGCGCCTTCCTTAGCTGTATTAATCACAGCAATCGGTATGAGTTTTCTCTTACAAAGTTTAGCCCTATTAATATTTAATGCGAATCCAATTGCATTTAAGTCTATTATTGATGTTCAAACAGTAAAACTTGGGAATACCACAGTATCAGGTGTTACACTGGTTACTTTAATTGTTACAATGATTTGTATGATTACACTTAGTCTGTTTATCAGCAAGACAAAGGCCGGAAGTGCCATGCGAGCTGTTTCTGAAGATAAGGCAGCAGCGCAGCTTATGGGAATCAATGTGAATCGAACTATTTCTATGACTTTTGCCATTGGTTCTGCCTTAGCAGCAGTTGCCGGAATTTTGTTTGTATGCCAGTATCAGTCAATAAAGCCAACCTTAGGAGCGCTTCCTGGAATCAAAGCATTCGTTGCCGCAGTTTTAGGCGGTATCGGAAGTGTACCAGGAGCCATGATTGGCGGAGTGTTGCTTGGAGTAATTGAAAGTATTTCAAAAGCCTATATATCCTCAGAACTTACAGATGCCATAGTATTCGGTGTATTAGTTCTGGTTCTTCTGGTGAAACCATCAGGACTTCTTGGCAAGAACAGAATAGAGAAAGTGTAGGTGGAACATGCAGAACATAGTAAAAGAGAAAAAGAATAATTCATTTACAAAGAAAAATCTGTTAATTACAGCAGGAATCATTCTTGGATTTTTGGTAGTTATGTACCTGGCTGAGGGCAATCTTTTGAATCGCCAGTATAAGTCACTCATTGTTCCTATCGGCATCTACATTATTCTGGCAGTATCACTAAATTTAACTACTGGATTTTTAGGAGAGTTATCCTTAGGTCATGCTGGTTTTATGGCAATTGGAGCTTATACGGGAGCATTAATTACTCTTAATCTAAACATGCCAGAGGCAGTTGAATTTATCATTGCTTTGATTGTTGGTGGTTTCATAGCTGCTATTTTTGGCGTATTAATTGGAGTTCCGGTATTACGCTTAAAAGGAGATTATTTAGCAATTGTTACATTAGCATTTAATGAAATTATCAGATCAATTATTAATTTCCTTGGAATCACAGGTGGAGCCATGGGATTATCTAAAATTCCACGCTATACCAATTACATTTGGGTTTATATTCTGGTTGTATTAACCATAGTTATTATAACGAATCTTGTTAACTCAAGACACGGAAGAGCAATCTCTGCAATCCGTGATAACTATGTTGCAGCTGAATCAATTGGTCTTAAAGTAAGTAAATATAAAGTAATGGCATTTGTTATTGCAGCTTTTTTTGCTGGAATAGCAGGGGTGCTATATGGTCACAACTTAAGCGTCTTAAAACCTGCAGATTTTGATTATAATAAATCCATAGAGATTCTGGTTATTGTAGTATTAGGTGGAATGGGAAGTGTCAGAGGTTCTGTAATAGCGGCGGCTGTCCTTACTATTTTGCCTGAGGTACTTCGTGCAGCCGATGATTTTAGAATGTTGTTATATGCAGTTGTTTTAATTGCAATGATGCTATTTAATTCTTCTGGTATCAGAACTAAATTAGAAGAAAGCGGCAAGTTGCCGAAATTACCTAAATTAACTAGAAATAGAGCGAAATAACGGAAGAGGTGGATTGTATGGCTTTATTAGAAGTAAAAAACTTAGGTATCTCCTTCGGAGGACTTAGAGCAGTAGATGATGTTAATCTTAATATAGAAAAAGGCCAGCTATATGGTCTGATTGGACCAAACGGTGCAGGCAAAACAACCATCTTTAACCTCTTAACCGGTGTGTATCGTCCTACAACCGGAACCATTAAAGTAGACGGCGTGGATATTGTAGGCAAATCACCTTCTGAAATCTGTCAAAATGGAGTGGCAAGAACATTTCAGAATATCCGTTTATTTAAAAAGATGACAGTTTTAGATAATGTGAAAGCAGCTCTTCATAATCAAGTAAAATATTCATTGTTCACCAGCTTTTTTCGAACCTCAAATTATTACCAGTCAGAGAAACAGATGAATGAAAAGGCAATGGAAATACTAAAAGTATTTGATTTGGATGGTCAGGCAAACTACCTTGCCAGCAATCTGCCATACGGTAAACAGAGAAAACTAGAAATTGCAAGAGGACTTGCAACGAATCCTAAGTTATTATTATTAGATGAGCCGGCTGCGGGAATGAATCCCAATGAAACAGCAGAGTTAATGGAGACGATTCGTCTGGTTCGTGACAAATATAACATTACGATTCTTTTGATTGAGCATGATATGAAACTGGTAACCGGTATATGTGAGAAAATACTAGTTCTTAACTTTGGTACAGAGCTTGCGACTGGAGCCCCTGAAGATGTACTAAATAATCCTGAGGTTATAACGGCTTACCTTGGTGAATGATGTGATATAGAAGGAGGGAGTAATTTAGGTGGCAATGTTAACAATAAAAGATTTAAATGTATATTACGGTGTAATACAGGCGATAAAAGGAATCTCCTTTGAAGTTAATGAAGGTGAAGTAATAGCACTGATTGGTGCCAATGGAGCGGGTAAGACAACAATTTTGCATACCATAACCGGTTTAATCACTCCAAAAGCCGGAAGCATTGATTTTGAGGGCAACGACTTAGTGAAAATACCGGCCCATAAGATTGTATCTTTAGGAATGGCTCATGTACCGGAAGGCAGAAGAATCTTTGCTGAATTAACGGTTTTAGAAAACCTAAAAATGGGAGCTTACACCCGAAGTGATAAAAAGGAAATGGAAAATACACTGGAAATGATATATAAAAGGTTTCCCAGATTAAAAGAGAGAAAAAATCAGATTGCAGGAACACTAAGTGGTGGAGAGCAGCAAATGCTTGCAATGGGTAGAGCACTTATGTCACATCCAAGAATTATTCTGATGGATGAACCATCCATGGGGCTTTCTCCTCTTTTTGTATCTGAAATATTTGATATTATCAGGGAAATCAGTGAAAGTGGAACTACAGTATTATTGGTAGAACAGAATGCAAAAAAGGCATTATCCATTGCAGATCGTGCCTATGTTTTAGAAACAGGTAACATTGTTCTGAGTGGCGATGCCAAGGAATTAATGAATGATGATTCCGTGAAAAAAGCGTATTTGGGTGAATAAAGCGATCCTGGTGAGGAGGTTTCTATGAAGCATTTTATAATTACAATAGCGAGGGGCTATGGCAGTGGTGGTAAAACAATAGGTAAGATGCTAGCAGAAGAATTGGGTATCCATTATTATGATAGAGAATTACTTAGACTGGCATCTGATGACAGCGGTATTAATGAAGAATTATTTGGAAGAGTGGATGAGCAGTTAAAACAGAGTCTGTTATATAAATTGGTGAAAAAAGAATATAAGGGCGAATTAATTCCTCCGGATAAGGAAGATTTCATTTCCAATGATAACTTGTTTAACCTACAGGCTAAGGTAATAAAAGATCTTGCGGGAGAAGAATCCTGTGTGATTGTCGGCAGGTGTGCAGACTACATTTTAAAAGACAATCCAAATGTAATAAAAATATTTGTTCACGCCTCCTTAGAGGATTGTGTGATTCGTTTAAAAGATATGTTCTCTCTGTCACCGAAAGAATTAGAAAAAAAGGTAATAGATACGGATAGAAGAAGAGCGGAATACTACAGGTACTACACTGGTAGAATCTGGGAAGATGTTAAGAATTACGACTTATGTCTAAATACCAAACAGCTTGGCTTTGACAAGTGTGTAGAAATAGTGAAAAGTTATATTGATATACGCTCAAAATAGAAAAGCGTTGGAAAGAGGGCAATAACATGATTTCAAAGAAAATGGCTGTACTGGTGCAAAATAGTTCGATTATCCGTGCAATGTTTGAAGAAGGCAAGAAACTGGCAGCGATATACGGAGCGGAAAATGTATACGACTTTAGCTTAGGTAATCCTAGTGTAGAAGCTCCAGGTGAGATTAAAGAAGCAATAATTGAAATTGTCAGAGGCGAAGAGTCGAACCTTGTACATGGATATATGAATAATTCCGGATATGAAGATGTGAGAGAAACTATTGCGAAATCAATTAATAAAAAGTTTGCTACTTCCTTTCATGCCGAAAATATTCTTATGACAGTGGGAGCCGCCGGAGGACTTAATGTTATACTAAAAACTTTGTTAAATCCAGGTGATCAGGTGATTACCTTTGCGCCTTTCTTTGGAGAATATCGTAATTATGTAGACAACTTTAATGGTGAACTCATTGTTGTTTCTCCTAATACAACGAATTTCCAACCCGATTTAACCCAATTTGAGCAAAGAATTAATGAGACTACGAAAGCAGTTATAATTAACACACCGAATAATCCAACCGGAGTTGTATATTCTGAAGAAACAATTACAGCCCTTGCGGCTATTTTGAGCCAAAAGGAAAAAGAATTTGGAACATCAATCTATTTGATTGCAGACGAGCCTTACCGAGAACTTGCTTATGATGGAATTACGGTGCCGTATCTTACCAAGTATTATAAGAATACCATTGTAGGATATTCATTTAGTAAATCTCTTTCTTTACCGGGTGAAAGAATCGGCTATCTGGTTATCCCAAGTGAAATAGATGATTATGCTGATGTTTCAGGAGGAGCCAATGTAGCAAATCGTATCTTGGGATTTGTGAATGCGCCATCCCTAATGCAAAGGGTTGTAGCAAAGTGCATTGATGCAGAAGTGGATATAAGTGCTTATAATCGCAACAGGGAACTTTTATACCATAGCTTAATTGAATTCGGATACACGTGTGTGAAGCCTCAGGGAGCCTTTTACTTATTTGTTAAGGCATTAGAAGAGGATGACAAAGCGTTTGCAAATGCTGCGAAAAAGCATAATATTCTGATTGTACCTGGTTCTTCCTTTGGTTGTCCAGGGTTTTGCAGAATTGCTTATTGTGTAGATTATAAGACGATAGAGCGCTCTCTGCCAGGGTTTAAGAAACTTGCCGAAGAATATTTGAAATAAAATGCACGAAATGCAGGAGTGGAGCCTAAAATGAGAGAATGGGAAAAAAATATCAGACAAGTAGTACCTTATGTGCCTGGGGAACAGCCGAATATGCCTGATATGATTAAACTAAACACCAATGAGAATCCTTATCCACCAGCACCTGGTGTTTTGCAGGCAATGGAAGAATTTAACACAGATAAGTTAAGACTTTATCCGGATCCGACTTCAAAAATTCTGGTTAATGTGTTAGCTGATTATTATAACGTTGAATCGGATCAGGTCTTTGTTGGAGTTGGATCCGATGATGTGTTATCGATGGCATTTCTAACTTTTTTTAACTCGGATAAGCCAATACTATTTCCCGATATTACTTATTCTTTTTATGATGTCTGGGCAAATCTTTATAAGATTCCTTATGAGACGCCAGTTTTAGATGAGAATCTAAGAATTAAAAGGGAAGATTACTACAAAGAAAATGGGGGCGTAATTATTGCCAATCCCAATGCCCCAACTTCCATATGTGAGGATTTGTCATTTATAAGAGATATTTTAGACCACAATCAACGTTCTATTGTTATAGTAGATGAGGCTTACATTGACTTTGGCGGGACCAGTGCAATGGAACTAATAAAAGAGTATGATAATTTGTTAGTAGTTCAGACTTTCTCTAAATCGCGTTCCATGGCTGGTATGAGGATTGGGTATGCTATCGGACATCCTGAATTGATAAAAGCTTTAAATAATGTAAAATATTCATTTAATTCCTATACGATGAATCTGCCGTCTCTATCACTTGGAGCTGAGGCTGTAAAAGATGACTTATATTTTAAAGAATGTATTAAGAAAATAATAAATACCAGGGATAATGTAACGAAGGAATTACAAGAACTTGGTTTTTTACTTCCAGAGTCAAAGGCTAATTTTATATTTGCTACCCATAAGTATATTCCGGCTATTGAGTTATTTACAATATTGCGCGATCATAATATCTTTGTTCGCTACTTTAATAAACCTCGAATTGATAACTACCTGCGTATTACCATAGGAACAGACGAAGAAATGAAAATGCTGCTTGAATTCCTGAAAGATTATGTGGGAAATTATAAAGGTTAGTGTACGGATGTGACAGCGCGTCAGCGCTAGAGTCTGGCAAGCCAGACTCTTTCTTGATTTATAGGAAAATTCCCCGAACTTCCCTATAAATCAAAAAGCCCTCCAGGCAGGATGCACACTCGGGCGTAAAGTATATGTCAGCTTTGCTGACCGCGCTCGGCACGAGAATGTGCCAAGGCACATTCTTTGTTCCTTTATAGGAAATTGCTCCTTTCGGAGCAATTCAGCATTAAAAATGCCTGCTAGAGGCAGGCATAGGAAAC
>JAQZAX010000017.1 GCA_029239455.1 Anaerocolumna sp. | reverse complement strand
CTTACAAGCCTCTTATCAGCACAAAAATCAAGCCAGCTGGCATGATTTTTGGCTAGAGTCTTGACGATATATGAACAGTGTTCTCGGCCGGTCGACGCCGAATCGAATATATATACAGCACTATTCATCATTTATAAATTTTGAGGCTTTTGACCCTCAAATCTTTATAGGAAATTGCGTCCTATAAATACAAAGGCTTAAAACAAAGGTTAAATAAACTTAATATTTAGTTAACATACATACTCGAATTTTGTGCTATAATGTATAAAATCACCAAAATTGACAAGCCATTCAAAAGGAGATACTTATAACATGAGCTCAAAACGAACAATTAAGGAAATCAGGGACGAGGCCAATTCTTCCATTGAAAATAAAAGAAATAATCCTATGCATAATAAAAGTAAAAAAAATAAATATAGAAAATTAATAATAACAGGGTTGATACTATCGAGTCTGTCTATAATGGGAATATTTATTGTTAATAATGCCATAAAAAGGGATAGCTCAAATACTTTAAATAACCAGGAGCAAGATATAGTGGAAGAATCACAAGGGACAGGAAGTAATAATTTAGGTGCGGGAGAACCGACTTTATCCCAAGAATTCATCCATGAACAGATTGTGGAACAAAATCTGCAAAAAGAAGAAAAGAAGAAAGTAATGGAACTAATTGAAAAAGCAGATTTGCTTGCTATGGGTTATTATTATGACGAAGCAATTAAGCTGATAAAAGACTATGAGGGTGGCTATCAAAACCATGAGGAATTACAGGAAGCTATGGATGGTTATGAAGCGGTAAAAGCAACATTAGACCCATTTGGAGCATATGAATCAGCCGATCAGATCAGCCATATATTCTTTCATTCACTTATTGCAGATAACTCACTGGCCTTTGACGGCGATAGTGACAGTAACGGGTATAATTACTATATGACTACAATCTATGAATTTAAGCAAATGATGCAGCAAATGTATGATGCAGGATATGTGCTGGTAAGCATTCATGATGTAGGAAAGAAAATAACAACAGATGAGGGGACCTCAAAATTTATACCGGGTGATATTATGCTGCCTCCGGATAAAAAACCATTTGTATTATCCCAGGATGACGTTAATTATTATGATTACATGGATTACGATGGATTTGCATCACGAATGGTGGTAGACGAAAATGGACGCCCTTCTACCGAAATGAGAATGGAAGACGGAACTGTTTTGGTAGGCGACTATGACATGGTCCCTGTTTTAGAAACCTTCATAGAGGAACATCCGGACTTCTCCTATCAAGGAGCCAGAGGTATCCTTGCCCTTACCGGATATGAAGGAGCTCTTGGATATCGCACCGATGATAAAAATTCGCAAACCTATGAGCAGGATAAAGAAACGGTTAGGCACGTAGCCAAAGTACTAAAGGAATGGGGATGGGAGTTTGCTTCCCATAGTTATGGACACAGAAACATGCTTGAAATGAGTACTAACTTTATTATAATGGATACCAATCGCTGGATGGATGAGGTCGGCTCTTTAATTGGACCAACTGACATCTTTATCTACCCATATGGGATTGAAATTGAAAAAACCTTGGGTACCTACAGTAATGATAAATATAAATACTTAAAAAGCCTGGGATTTGAATATTATTGCGGCGTCTATAAAGACCCATGGATACATATTAAGGACGAATATGTAAGAATGACCAGGCGGCCCCTGGATGGACAGGCCTTACTTCAATTCCCGGAACGCCTTTCTGATTTGTTTGATGTATTAAAGGTCATTGATCCTGACCGCCCAGCATTAAGATAATAAATAATTCTGATGTTATATTATTAAATATGCGATAGTAAATGAGAAAGTTTGAACCTGAAACCGCCTCGCCTACTCTTAAGCCATTCTCACTCAATAAACCATTGGAAAAAAACATAAGTTCTGCTATAATGAATGATAGCGACAAGTGGACCAATAGTAGGAGATGGTAACATGAATTTTACACATTTGCATTTACATACAGAATATAGTTTATTAGATGGCTCAGGCAAGATAAAAGAAATGGTTGCAAGAGCTAAGGAGCTTAGAATGGATAGCATCGCCATAACTGACCATGGGGTTATGTATGGGGTAATTGACTTTTACCGTGCCTGCCAGGCAGAGGGTATTCGCCCTGTTATTGGGTGTGAAGTTTATGTAGCACCGAATTCCAGATATGACAGAGAATCCTCTTCTTCCGAGGACAGATACAACCACTTAGTACTTTTGGCAGAGAATAATACAGGCTATTCTAATCTGATGAAGATTGTTTCCACTGGATTCCTGGAAGGATTTTATTATAAACCAAGAGTAGATTATGAAATATTAAGGCAACATAGTGAAGGTATTATTGCGCTAAGTGCCTGTCTTGGCGGTGAAGTAGCCAGTAATGTACGTAAGGGCTTTTATGAAGAAGGTAAAAAAGCAGCTCTTAATTTGCAGGAAATATTCGGTGCAGGCAATTTCTATTTGGAATTACAAGACCATGGAATTCCGGAACAAAAAACTGTAAACCAGGGTTTAATGCGCATGAGCCAGGAGACCGGAATCCCTTTAGTTGCAACCAATGACGTGCATTATACCTTAGAGAGTGATGCCCAGGCACATGATATACTGCTTTGTATCCAGACCCAGAAGAAAGTTACCGATGAAAATCGTATGCGGTATGAAGGCGGTCAGTACTATCTAAAATCCCCGGACCAAATGTACGAATTATTTCCTTATGCGGCGGAAGCTTTAGAGAACAGCCATAGAATTGCAGAACGCTGTAATGTTGAAATAGAATTTGGAGAATATAAACTGCCCAAATACGATGTTCCGGAAGGATATTCTGCGCTGGAGTACCTTAGAAAGCTATGTACCAAGGGATTAGAAGGACGTTTCGAGAATCCTACTCAGGAATTAAGGGATCGATTGGAATATGAAATAGAAACCATACGCAGTATGGGATTTGTAGATTATTTCTTAATTGTATGGGATTTTATCAAGTTTGCCAGAGACCATGAGATTATGGTAGGACCGGGACGAGGAAGTGCTGCAGGAAGTATTGTCTCATATTCCTTAGGGATTACCAATATCGACCCGATAAAATATAATCTGCTATTTGAACGGTTCTTGAATCCTGAGCGTTTAACCATGCCCGATATTGATATTGATTTCTGCTTTGAAAGAAGGCAGGAAGTAATTGATTATGTCGTTGAGAAATACGGCAAGGACCGAGTGGTGCAGATTGTTACCTTTGGTACCATGGCAGCAAGGGCGGTAATTCGTGACGTGGGACGTGCCTTGGATTTAGGGTACGCACAGGTGGATATCGTAGCTAAAATGATACCGACAGAATTAGGAATAACCATAGAGAAAGCATTGAAAATGAACCCCGAACTAAGAAGTCTGTATGACAACGATGAAGAGATTAAGTTTCTCATTGATATGTCTATGAGATTGGAAGGGTTGCCGCGTCATACTTCTATGCACGCAGCCGGAGTCGTAATTAGTAAGGCCCCGGTAGTAGAATACGTGCCATTAGCCAGAGCCTCCGATGATTCCATAACAACCCAATTTACCATGACAACATTAGAAGAACTTGGATTGCTTAAGATGGACTTTTTAGGACTAAGAACTCTTACGGTAATTCAGAATGCTGTAAGACTGGTAAATTATAAACTGAGACATAATAAAAGTATTGATAAAATAAATATAGACAATATAGGTATTGATAAGACAGATATTGATAAGACAAATATTGATAAAACAGATATAGATAAGATAGACATAGATAAGATAGATTTTGATGATAAGAATGTCTATGCCTTGATTTCTTCAGGTAAAACAGAAGGGGTGTTCCAGCTAGAAAGTGCCGGAATGAAAAGCTTCATGAAGGAATTAAAACCACAATCCATTGAAGATGTCATTGCCGGTATTTCCTTGTATCGCCCAGGACCCATGGACTTTATTCCTAAATATATTAAGGGCAAGAATGAAACAGGAGCAATCCTATATGAATGTCCCCAGTTAGAACCCATATTGTCACCAACTTACGGCTGTATTGTATATCAGGAACAGGTTATGCAAATTGTACGTGAGCTGGCTGGATATAGTTATGGCCGCAGTGACTTGGTAAGAAGAGCTATGTCTAAGAAAAAGGCATCGGTAATGGAGAAGGAAAGAAAGAACTTCGTTTATGGCAATGAAGAAGAAGGGGTACCCGGCTGTATTAGTAACGGCATATCAGAAAAAGTAGCAAATGATATCTTTGATGAAATGACTGACTTCGCCAAGTATGCCTTTAACAAATCCCATGCGGCTGCCTATGCAGTAGTATCTTACCAGACTGCATATTTAAAATGCTACTATCCGGTTGAATTCATGGCAGCATTAATGACTTCTGTTATTGATAATCCCAGTAAAGTTGCGGAATATATACTTACCTGCAGACAGATGGGAATTCAGATTTTGCCACCGGATATTAACGAAGGTGACAGTACTTTCTCCGTGTGGAATGGTGCAATCCGCTATGGTTTGTCTGCAATTAAAGGACTAGGAAAACCGGTAATTGAGGCTGTGGTTAGTGAGAGAGAATTAAATGGCAGATTTGTCAGTTTAAAAGACTTCGCAGAACGATTATCCGGAAAAGAAGTGAATAAAAGAACGGTGGAAAGTTTTATTAAATCCGGTGCTTTCGACAGCTTACCTGGTACTAGAAAACAGCTTATGATGATCTATGTCCAAGTGTTAGATGATGTTGCCCAGGATAAGAAAAAGAACTTTACCGGACAGATATCCCTATTTGATTTTGTAGAGCCGGAAGAAAAACAGGATTATGTCAATCATCTGCCGGATGTGGGGGAATATACGGGAGAAGAGCTGCTTGCATTTGAAAAAGAAGTTATGGGCATCTATGTCAGTGGACATCCTTTGGATGCCTATGAAGGCTTACTGAGTAAGAATATTAACGCAACAACTCTGGATTTTGCCATTGACGAGGAAACCAATGAGACGAAAGTGCAGGATGGACAAATGATAACCGTAGGGGGCATGATTATTTCGAAAACTGTGAAAACTACGAGAACCAACTCTATGATGGCTTTTATTACACTGGAGGATTTAGTTGGTGTTGTTGAAATTATAATTTTCCCAAGAGATTATGAAAAAAATAAATCTTTATTACTGGAAGATAATAAAGTTCTTATTCGAGGGAAAGCTACTGTAGAGGAAGATAAACCAGCGAAATTAATCTGCAGTGAAATAATACCATTTGAAAATGTTCCAAAGGAAGTTTGGATTAAATTTGTGGATAAAGAGAGTTTTATAAAAAATGAACAAACTTTATATCAATTATTAAGTGAATACGACGGAAACGATACGGTATGTATTTATTTGGAGTGTGAAAAAGCAATAAAACGGCTCCCAAAAAACAGAAATATTAACGCAGAAATTGAATTACTGAAGAAATTAAAGCTAAAGTATGGAGATTCCAATATACAGTTGGTAGAAAAGAGTATTGAAAAAGGTTATAAAATGAATTAAAATAGAGTGGATTTCTAGTATCAAAGCGAGGCAAGCGGAAAAATCACCAGGTAAACGGAGGTTTTAAATTATGGCAAAAGAAGTAAAAACCATAGGTATATTAACAAGCGGTGGCGATGCACCGGGTATGAATGCTGCGATACGAGCAGTAACAAGAACAGCAATTGCATATGGTAAAAATGTAAAAGGAATCCGCAGAGGATATAGCGGACTTTTAGAAGAAGATATTATAGATTTAAGCAGTACGGATGTTTCTGATATTATCCAACGAGGCGGAACAATATTATATACCGCCAGAAGCAAGGAATTCATGACACCGGAAGGTCAGGACAAAGGTGCACAGATCTGTAAGAAACATGGTATTGACGGATTAGTTGTCATAGGTGGTGACGGTTCTTTCCGCGGAGCAGGAAAATTAGCAGAGAGAGGTATTAATACCGTAGGTTTACCGGGAACGATTGACTTAGATATCCCATGTACCGATTATACCATAGGATTTGATACTGCTGTAAATACAGCAATGGAAGCAATAGATAAGATAAGAGATACTTCAACTTCACATGAAAGAGTCAGCATCATTGAAGTAATGGGAAGAAAAGCAGGATATATTGCACTTTGGTGTGGTATTGCTAACGGTGCAGAGGATGTTTTAATTACGGAACGTTATGATCATAACGAACAAAGACTGATCGATGATATTGTTGAGAAGAGACATGTTGGTAAGAAACATCACATTATCGTAAATGCTGAAGGCATTGGTGATTCCTATGGCTTGGCTGAAAGAATTCAAAATACAACTGGCATTGAAACCAGAGCGACTATTATTGGACATATTCAAAGAGGAGGAAGTCCTACTGCAAAAGACAGAGTATATGCTTCTTCCATGGGTACTCTGGCGGTAGATTTATTAGCAAAAGGTGCTTCTAACCGAGTGGTTGGATATAGAGAAGGCAAGTTTGTTGACTATGATATTCAGGAAGCACTTGCAATGACAAAAGACGTGGATCAATTTATGTATACCATGGCTAAGAGACTATCAAGATAATACTATGAAAACTGTAATGAGGTTGACCCAAGTACATAATATTTTGTGTGGGTCAGCCTCATTTTCAAAAGGAGACAGCATGAGCAGCAAATTAGAAAGGTTTATTTCGTACTATAAACCGTACAAAAAATTATTTTTTTCAGATATGTTTTGCGCATTTCTAGCAGCAGGCATAACATTAATTTACCCACTGATTGTTCGGTATATTACCAATTACATACTGGTTAATTATCCGATTAGTGAGGCAGTACAATATATCATGTGGCTGGCATTTTTAATGCTTGGACTTGCAATTTTAGAAATGGTTTGCAACTTTTATATTGCTTATCAGGGTCACATGATGGGGGCTAAGATGGAATATGATATGAGAAATGATATCTTTGCCCATTACCAGAAACTATCCTTTAATTTCTATGATAATCAGAAAACAGGGCAGCTAATGAGCAGAATTACCAATGATTTGTTTGATATTACAGAGCTTGCCCATCATGGACCGGAAGATGTTATTATATCCATCATAAAATTCATTGGAGCTTTTCTTATCTTAATCAACATTAATCTTCCCCTCACTCTCATTGTATTTACATTTTTACCGTTGATGTTTCTCTTCGCATTTTATATGAGAGATAAAATGAAGAAGGCATTTAGCAAAAACAGAGAGAGAATTGGCGAAATTAATGCACAGATTGAGGATAATCTTTCCGGAATCCGTGTCGTAAAATCCTTTGCCAATGAGCAAAAGGAAATGGAGAAGTTCCATGTAGGCAATCAGCGGTTCGTTGATAGTAAGCGTAATGCGTATTGGCAAATGGCAAGTTTTCATTCAGGCTTAGGCCTTTTTACCAACTTGATTAATGTTGCTGTTATTGTCGGCGGAGCCTTGCTTATGGTAAATAAAGTAATAATAATGAGTGACTTATTGACATTCTTGTTATATATTAATAATATCATTGAACCGGTGCGTAAGCTGATTAATTTCACCGAGCAATTTCAAAATGGTATGACAGGTTTTGATCGATTTAGTGAAATATTAAGTGTTGAACCTGATATTACAGATAAGAAGGATGCTATTACACTACAGAATGTAAAAGGGGACATCGCCTTTCATGGGGTTGCATTTAAATATAATGATACTTCTACAGAGGTATTCCGTAATATTAACTTAAAGGTTGATGCGGGAGATTATATTGCTTTAGTTGGTTCCTCGGGTGTAGGAAAAACAACCATGTGCAGTCTGATACCAAGATTCTATGAAGTATCAGAAGGAAGTATAACCTTAGACGATACTGATATTAGAGAAATCAGTCTAAGCTCCCTTCGCAGTAACATAGGTATTGTGCAGCAGGATGTATATTTATTTGCTGGTACCGTAATGGAAAACATTCGCTATGGTAAACTGGATGCTACGGAGGAGGAGATTATTGAGGCAGCTAAAAATGCCAATGCCCATGAATTCATTCTTGGACTTCCAAATGGATATCATACATACATCGGACAAAGAGGCGTTAAATTATCCGGCGGTCAGAAACAACGCCTTAGCATTGCCAGGGTATTCTTAAAAAATCCTCCGATTTTAATCTTTGATGAAGCTACTTCAGCATTAGATAATGAAAGTGAACGAGTAGTACAAGAATCTCTTGAGATTCTGGCTAAGAACAGAACTACCTTTGTAATCGCCCACCGGTTAACTACCATTCGCAATGCGAAGAATATTATTGTTTTAACGGAAGATGGTATTGCCGAGAGAGGTTCTCACGAGGAACTATTAAAGAAAAAAGGAATTTATGCCGAACTTTATAACATGACACAGATAGATGACAAAGAACAATAGAAAGAGGCAGGGGATGAGCAAAAAAATAGTATTTTTTGATATTGATGGAACTTTATATGATCATGAAACCGGTGTTCCGAAATCGACCATAGAAGCAATACAACAACTGATTGCCAATGGGCATATACCAGTTATTTGTACCGGCAGGACGAGAGCAATGATACCGGATTACATTGTAAATATGGGGTTTTATGGAATAGTGGCAGGCGCTGGAACTTATGTTGAGTATAAGGAAGAAATAATACACAATAAAGTGGAAGATGGTGCATTTGCCAAAAGAGTGTTACCGCTTCTGGATGAACACGATGTAACCTACATTGTAGAAGGGCCGGAATATATTTATTATAATGGCAAGAGCGAAGAGGATGGCTATGGAAGTATAGAATTTATTAAAAAAATCATGCCAAACGAAAAGATAAAGTTAATTGATTATAATGATATTCAGATGAATAAGATTACGGCACGATTCCCAGATGAAGAGATAAAATTCATGCTAATGCCGGAACTAAAAGAGATATTTAGCTTAATTTCTCACCAAGGCACCAACTTTATGGAATTAGTACCCCAGGGGTATAATAAGGCAACGGGTATTGAAAAATTAACGAACTATCTAAACATCGAAAAACAAAACACCTATGCTTTTGGTGACAGTACAAATGATTTAGAAATGCTTGATTATGTGCAATACGGAATTGCCATGGGGAATAGTTATCCGGAAGTTCTTAAAAGGGCAAGATATCAGACAAAATCCATCCAGGAAGATGGAATCTATTATGGTTTAAAAGATTTTGGATTAATTTAATGAAAAAAGGGAACATTATTAGATTTGAATCGTCTAATGTATAGGAGGCTAATAATTCTTATACTGTGACGTTCATTGAAAACACGGCTAAATAGGGAAAGGGAGTTTAAATAGGCCGTGTAAAAAGCGCATAGGGGGAAGCAATCAATGTATGAGGAGAAACAGCCTGTTTACGACATTGAAGCTCTGATGAGAGAATACGGGAATGATGTACTTCGCACTGCTTATATGTATGTAAAAGACAAACATATGGCAGAAGATATTTTCCAGGATGTTTTCATAAAAGTAAACAATAAGCTTCACACTTTTCAGGGAGATAGCAGCATAAAAACATGGATGATTAGAATTACAATTAATACATGTAAAGACTATATGAAAAGTGCATGGAATCAAAAAGTAATACCAATGATGGAATATCAAGAAAACACGTTATCCGGTGAAGATGATTTCACAGCGGTAGAGAAGCAAGAGGAGAATCAGCTGATCAGGCAGACGGTTATGAAGCTGCCGGATAAATATAAAGATATTATTTTGTGTGTATATTTTCAAGAGATGACAATAAGTGAGGCAGCGAAACTCTTGCAGATTGCAGAAGGTACTGCCAAAAGTCGTTTATCAAGAGCAAAGGAAAGACTAAAGTTAAGTTTAGAAGGGAGGATTTAGGATGGATTCTTACAAAGATAATAGAAATAAGAAACCTTTTGATGATTTTGAAATAGAAAATTTAAAGGACCACCTTAATACTTCTTTTGACTATGATAATATTATAGTGTCTGAGGAACTGATACAAAAGACGAAAAAGGCCATTGAAGCTGGGGAAGCACCTAAGATAAAGGAAGATAAGAATCAACCAGGAAAACACCCTGTTTTTAGAATTGCCCAGGTAGCAGCCGCTGTTATTGTTATTTTAGCAGGTATAACCGTTGCACAAAATGGTTTTATCAAAAAGGATATAGTAAGTGAGCAAAGTGCGGAAACGGCAGACCAGTCCGAAATTGAGGAGAAGTTTTCACTAAAGTCTGTGCCGTCTGAAGAAAATGAAAACACGAAGCAGTACTCGTTAGATAGCACTAGCCCATCTGTTGGTGAGGATGAAAGTAGTTATGATATTGCGGTTGGTGCAGGCATCACGGGAAATACAGATAATTCCGCTAATGGAGCAGGGGTTGATAATGGTACCGCATCTATGGAAGATGCCAGAATTGACATCACATCGGAAGAAACATCAAGTATGTTTGCGGCAGAGAACGAGATAATACAGGAATCCATTTTATTTACAGATTTATTACCGGTTTATGATACAATAACTAAGATTACAATTAATCGCAATAATATAAATTATGAAATCGAGGACAGTCTATCAGATAAGAAAGATTTTTATGATTTGCTTGGTGGCTTTTCACTAACAAATGGTGAAAATATATCAGGAAGCATAAATTACGTAATAAAGATTGAAACTAGCGTCAAACAGTTATATACTATAACTATAAATGATAGTGTTCAGATAATAAGTGAAGAACCTCAGAATAATCAAACCAAGTATTATCATCTGACCAATGGTTCCGATGTTTTAATGAGTCGGTTAGACGAATTTATAGCAGCACTTGATTAATTATTGTAACACACGATTTTTATCTAATGACTTGCAAGAATACTCCCACTTGTAAAGTGGTGGGAGCATGTCACGGTTATGACCTTATTAGACATAGCTTTGGGATAAGAAAGAGTCAGGACCTCCAGACTCTAGCGCTGACACACTGTCACATCTGTGACAAATTTCCCTAGCGCGTCATGGGCATCCTGCCTGGAGGGCTTTTTTATATCATAGGGAAGTTGTAACTTTCCTATGACATAAAAAAATAACCGTTCATCATAAATTCTATGATGACGGTTATTTCAAATTTTGGCTAGCAGGTGATTCTCCTATCAACGATACCCGAATATCAATGATGTTCGAATATCAATTACGTCCCAATATCAACAATGTCCTATTAATGATATCCTCGTAAAAATATGGGCCATTATTATAAGCTTTACTCAGCAGTTACTCAGCTGATTCGTCCTCAGGGGAAGATTCATCATTTGATAATTCACTATCTGCAGAAGTTGTTTTTACTGTATCTGAAGTAATATTAATGGATACATATTCTCTGCCGTCTTTCTTGTAAGGCTCTTCCTGTTTTTTGTCCTCTGATTCATACTCTTCGAAATCATCTTCAAATTCATCAAAATCATCAGAAGAGTCCTTATTAATAAGATTTTTGTACAGGTAGTATATTCCGGCAGCTAATGTTGCCAGAGATAATGTACCGAATAAAAATTTACCAAATTTTTTCATATATCATACTTCCTTTCGCTTATCAGTATATGCAATTATTCTCGCATATTATACACCGGAGATAATACTCCAAGTGAAATAATTTAATAGTATACTGCCATTATAAGCGAATTATATGTAAAAATAAAGTAAAAATTACGTAAAATGGCATAAACCTGCAATTTTATCGATATACACATATTGACAATTAAATTGGAACATGATAGACTACTCATGATTTGAAATAAATGATACTATTTTGCTATGAAAAGTAAGAATAAAGTTTCATGAATAGTAGGAATCAACCGGATTGGACATAGGATATGATTTATAACAATATAAGAGTAGGAACCTTTGTAGAAAGACCAAATCGTTTTATCGCAAAGGTTATAGTGGAAGGGAAATTAGAAACCTGTCATGTAAAAAACACAGGCCGCTGTAAAGAATTATTAGTACCCGGAGCCACAGTGTATGTCCAGGAGAGTGATAATCCTTCCAGAAAAACAAAATTTTCAGTAATCGGTGTAAGAAAAGGCAGCAGAATGATAAATATGGATTCCCAGGCCCCAAATCAGGTAGTTTATGAATGGTTATCTACAGGAGGATTATTTCAAGATATTTTGTTAATAAAAAGAGAACAAACCTACAGAGATTCCAGATTCGATTTGTATGTTGAAACCACAAATAAAAAAATATACATAGAAGTAAAAGGGGTTACTTTGGAAGAAGCGGGTGTTGTAAGGTTCCCGGATGCACCTACAGAACGGGGGATAAAGCATGTGCATGAATTATGTCATGCGGTAGAAGAAGGTTATGAAGCTTATTTAATCTTTGTTATACAGATGAAAGATGTTGCTTACTTTGAACCTAATGATGCTACTCACCCTGAATTTGGAGAAGCATTACGAAAAGCCGTAAAGCAGGGAGTTCATATTATAGCCATGGATTGCTTTGTGGATAAGGATAAACTGGAGATACAGGATAGAGTAATGGTTAGACTTACGAACGATACGGATTTTATATCCGACGGAATATAAACATAAGAAGAGTGAGGTTAATGGGATGTTTGAAATGAAAGAAGAGTATTTAACAGGGGTTAAGATTATTGATGATGAGCATAGGGAGTTATTTCGTATTACGAACTCCGCGTACGATGTACTAAAGAATGATTTTTTACCTGACAAGTTCGACCATATTATGAAGATCCTCGGGGAATTAAAAGCTTACACAATTCAGCATTTTGCAGATGAAGAAGCTTATATGGAGGAAATTCAGTATAAGAAAAGATTCAGCCAGGTAATTGATCATGCTAAATTTATTGAGAAAATTGAGTCACTTGACCTGGAACATTTGGACAGAAACCAGACAGATGGTTTAGTAGAAATCTTAGATTTCCTTAGTGACTGGCTGGTACATCATATTGTTGAGAAAGATGTATTAATTGGAAGACCATAAATAATAGTGAGTTTAAAAGGTGTCAGATACCATAGGCTAAAGAGTATGGTTCTTGGCACCTTTTTTTATTTCACAGGAAAGTTCTCCAAACTTCCCTATGAAATAAAAAAGCCTTCCAGGCAGGATGCACACTCGCGCGTAAGGTATATGTCAGCTTTGCTGGCCGCGCTCGGTGCTAGAATGTGCCAAGGCACATTACTTATTTATGAAATTATCTTCTTTACATTTTACAATATATCCTATATCATTAGTTTGAGTGATTATGAAGTTTAAGAACTTATTAACGAACGTTAGGAATATAAATAAATATATTATGGAAAGGGAGCGTTTACATTGAATATCGGCTTGTTTACTGAGACATATTATCCGGAGATAAATGGTGTTGCCAATTCTGTTTATATGCTAAAAAATGAATTGGAGCAGTTAGGGCATACAGTATATGTATTTACTACCACTACACCGGGAGCGCCGGAACATGAACATAATGTTTTTCGTGTCCCCAGTATACCGTTTGCACTCATTACAGAGAGAAGAGTAGGTTTATTTTATCAGCCAAAACTAGCTTTCCTCATTAAAAAACTAAATCTGGATTTAATTCATACCCACACGGAGTTTTCTCTTGGAATTTTTGGACGTATTATGGCTAGAGAACTTAAATTACCGATGGTTCACACCTATCATACGATTTATGAAGACTATACACACTACCTGACACACTTTAAAAGTTTAGATGGTAGAGCAAAAGCATTTGCCAGGGTGTTCTCTAAGGTATGCTGCAATACCGTGGAGCAGGTAATCGTACCTACGGAGAAAGTGAAAGAACTTCTCTTACAGTATAGTGTGCATAAGGACATTTCCGTGGTTCCAACGGGAGTGGATTTAAGAAAGTTTAATCCAAAGCTTTATTCAAAGGAAGAAGTTATGGACATAAAGAGACAGTATGGCATAGAGAAGGAAGATAAGGTACTATTATACTTAGGGAGAGTTTCCAAAGAAAAAAACATAGGGGAAATTATGGAAGCAATTCCGGAGTATACCGCATATAGAGCAAACATTAAGTTTGTGATTGTAGGAAGCGGTCCCGAGATGGAAGTATTAAAGCAAACGGCAGAGATTCTTAAGATTCAGGATAAAGTAATATTTACCGGTCCTAAGCCATGGGATAATATCGGATTGTATTACCAGGTGGGGGATGTATTTGTAAGTGCTTCCCAAAGTGAAACACAAGGATTAACTTATATTGAGGCAATGGCAGCGGGATTACCGGTGGTTGCTAAAAAGGATAAATGTTTAGAGGATATATTAGAACAAGGGTGGAATGGATATGCATTTACCAAACGAAGTGAACTAATGGAAGGGTTAGATTCCGTTCTTTTTGGTGATGATAGTGTAACATTTGGTGATAATGCGAGAATGAAAGTTGCAGAGTATTCAACAGAAAACTTTGCGTTAAATGTTCTAAAAGTTTATGAAGCAGTCATACATCGGGATGCAATTGCCAAACAGCGGGAAGAATACGAAAATAAAAAAATCAGTCGGATCTTTCCTTCCTAATTACCTTGTACATCGTTTTCAAATTAACGAGACCGATTACTTGTCTAGTTATTTGCAAAACGATGTACTAGTACATGATTTGAGGGTAAAAAGCCATTTTTTATGTCATAGGAAAGTTCGACCAACTTCCCTATGACATAAAAAAGCCCTACGGGCAGGATGCACACTCGCGCGTAAAGTATATGCCAGTTTTGCTGGCCGCGCTTGGCCAGGGAATGTGCCAAGGCACATTCTTTGTTCTTGTGGGAGGAATAGCACGGTAGATATAATCATCATTTGTAAATTTTAGAATAGAAAGAACATAGGAGTTACAATGAATATAATAGCTGGCATGTTTTTGATTTTGGGAATACTAAGTTTGGTTTATGTTACTGCCATTATTCTATATGCAGGACTCTCCACCGCTTTTGTATGGTTTTGGATTACTTTGGGAATATGCAGTATTGGTCTGGCCTTCTTATTACGTATTGTCTATGCACGTAATATCGAAATTCCAAAGTTTATAAAGCTGGGATTCATGGGCGTTTTGCTCTTAGGAATCTTCATCTTCCTTCTGACTGTAGCAGTCATTATGAAGCAGGGAAATCAGGTACCTGCACCAGGTGCAGATTATGTTATAGTTTTGGGAGCTCAGGTACGAGGCACTGCATTATCTAGAGCACTCAAAAACCGTCTTGACACTGCATATGGATATCTTGTAGATAATCCGGATTGTATCGTTATCGTATCCGGCGGGCAAGGAAGTGGAGAAGATATCTCAGAAGCAGAAGCAATGAGTAGATACCTGATTAGTAAAGGGATTCATAAGAATAGGATAATAAAAGAAGATAAATCTACGAATACCAATGAGAACATTTATTACAGTAAGGCATTTATGAAAACCGATACGAAAACTACAGTAATTGTAACCAGCCGTTTTCATGTATACCGGGCGATACAGATTGCGAAGAAGCAAGGGCTGGAACAAATTCAGGGACTTGGTGCTCCAACAGATGACATATTAACACTTAGTTATTATGTCAGAGAATTTTTAGCTGTAATAAAAGATCGTATGGTTGGGAATATATAAGAAATGTAAAATAGTTAAATAATTATATAATCGGAAAAGTTAAAACATCAATAAATTAAAAATTTTAGTTAAATATTAGAAATATATTTGCTAAAATATCAAAAAGATATTTACTTGACAAAATTATTTACAATGCTATAATGAGATTCATAACATAAAACGATGACGAGACGAGTAAGATGTTAAAAATTACAGAGAGAGATATGATATGCTGGAAGTATCTCAATTTGAAGCATCCGAAGACTACCTCTGAGTGACCCCAATCCGGTCCGTTGATAACGTTACAATCAGAATGAAGAGGGTTTTTTATAAAACCAATGAGGGTGGAACCGCGAGAAATGATATGCTCGTCCCTTTCGAATTGCAGAAATATGTAGTTCGAAAGTGACGGGCTTTTTTTAATTAATAGGAAAGTTCTCTGAACTTTCCTATTAATTAAAAAAAGCCATCCAGGCAGGATGCGCATGACGCGTCAAGGAAATTTGTCACTGAAGTGACAGCGCGTCAGCGCTAGAGTCTGGCAAGCCAGACTCTTTCTTGTACTAAAACTTTTAATTACCTAAATCAATTATCATATAAGAAGGAGAAAAATAAAATGAAGATTACATTAAAAGATGGATCAGTAAAAGAATATAGCAGTGGCATGTCCGTTATTGATATTGCAAAAGATATCAGCGAAGGCCTAGCTAGAGTAGCCTGCGCCGGGGAAATTAACGGTCAGGTTGTGGATTTACGAACGGTTGTAGAGGATGACTGTGAATTAAGCATTCTTACCTTTAATGATGAGGCCGGAAAAGCTGCTTATAGGCATACAACTTCCCATGTTTTAGCGGAAGCTGTTAAGAGATTATATCCTGGTGCTAAACTAGCAATTGGACCATCTATCGACACTGGATTTTATTATGACTTTGATACCCCACCTTTCGACCGTGCAGCACTAGATGAATTAGAGAAAGAAATGAAAAAAATCATAAAAGAAGGAGCTGAACTTGAGAAATTTACCCTTCCAAGAGAAGAAGCTATTCAGTTTATGAAAGATAGAGAAGAGCCTTACAAGGTAGAATTAATTGAAGACCTTCCGGAAGATTCCGTTATCTCTTTCTACAGACAGGGTGATTTTGTTGACCTTTGTGCCGGACCCCATTTAATGAGTACCAAGACGATTAAGGCAATTAAGTTGATCTCATCTTCTGGTGCTTACTGGAGAGGCAGTGAGAAGAATAAGATGCTTACCAGAGTATACGGCACTGCATTTGCCAAGAATTCAGAATTAGATGAATACCTGGCTTACCTTGAAGACGTGAAGAAGCGCGATCACAATAAATTAGGCCGTGAAATGGAATTATTCACTACAGTTGATGTTATCGGTCAGGGTCTTCCACTGATGATGCCAAAGGGTGCCAGGATGATTCAGACACTTCAGAGATGGATTGAAGATGAAGAAGAAAAACGTGGCTATATGTTAACTAAGACTCCATTGTTGGCAAAGAGTGACTTATACAAAATCTCCGGCCATTGGGATCATTATAGAGAAGGTATGTTTGTACTTGGAGATGAAGAGAAAGATGATGAAGTATTTGCCCTTCGTCCGATGACTTGTCCATTCCAGTATTATGTATACAAAGACAGCCAGAAGAGCTATAGAGACTTACCTTGCAGATATGGTGAAACTTCCACTTTATTTAGAAATGAAGATTCCGGCGAAATGCACGGACTGATTCGTGTCAGACAGTTTACTATCTCTGAAGCTCATATTATTTGTACGCCAGAACAGGTGGAAGAAGAAATTAGAGGCTGCGTTGATTTAATTCACTATACCCTTTCTACCCTTGGAATTGATGAAAAAGTAACGTTCCGTTTTTCCAAATGGGATCCGAATAACAAGGAAAAATACATTGGAACTGCAGAAGAATGGGAAAAGAACCAGGATACCATGAGAAAAATTCTTGAGCATATGAATATCAATTTTACAGAAGCAGAAGGCGAAGCAGCATTCTACGGTCCGAAATTAGATGTTCAGTTTAAGAATGTTCATGGTAAAGAAGATACCATCATTACGGTACAGTTAGATAATTCTATTGCTGAGAAATTTGATATGTACTATGTGGACAAAGATGGTGAGAAGAAACGTCCTTATATTATTCATAGAACTTCCGTTGGATGTTATGAAAGAACACTTGCAATGTTAATCGAAGAATATGCAGGACTTTTCCCAACCTGGTTATGTCCGGAGCAGGTAAGAATACTTCCAATCTCAGAAAAGTATCATGATTATGCAAACAAAGTTGCATCTGAATTAAAAGTAAATGGCGTAAGATGTACGGTTGATGAACGTGCTGAAAAGATTGGTTACAAAATACGTGAAACAAGGTTAGATCGCGTGCCTTATATGTTAGTCGTTGGTCAAAAAGAAGAAGAGGAAGGTCTTGTATCCGTAAGAAGCCGCTTCCTTGGAGACGAAGGACAAAAGCCGTTAGATACCTTTATTAATGATATTTCCAAAGAAATCAGAACAAAAGAGATTAAAAAAGTTGAAGTGGAACAGCAGGCATAACTTTTGCCATTGACCTATTTATGATAGGACACTTTGATTAGAAATTGTGAAAGCTCTGAGAGTATCATAAGTTTATTTTGTGTTCAGAGGAAGAATGCACATTCATTCAATGCACACGAAACAAACACAATGATGCTCTTAGAGCTAAATTATGTTTATTGGCAAAACTCAGTATAGCAAATATAATCTACTAATAGGGGAATGCTTTGACCTGCTATTATGGGAATGTGTTAAGATGGATAAGAAACAAATGTAAGGAAAGGAAAGCAAAATGGAGAGAAACGTTAGCCTTAATGAAATATCAGATGGTAAACTGTACAGCCGAAATGATTTAGTAAAGGCAGACTGTCATGACTGTAAAGGCTGCTTTGCCTGCTGCAGGGGAATGGGTAACTCAATTATTCTAGACCCCCTGGACATTTACCAATTATTAATGAATCTTAATAAGACTTTTGAAGAATTAATGATTGAGAAAATTGAACTGAATATGGTGGATGGAATTATATTGCCTAATCTTAAAATGTCAGGCTTAGATGAAAGATGCTCCTTTCTTAATAATGAAGGTAGATGTAGTATTCACGCTTTCAGGCCGGGATTTTGCAGACTCTTTCCCCTGGGAAGAGTATATGAGGACCGGGATTTTAAATATTTTCTTCAGGTAAATGAATGTAAATACGAAAATAAAACGAAAATAAAAGTACAAAAGTGGATTAATACGCCTGATATAAAGAAAAATGAACAGTTTGTGAGAGACTGGCACTATCTTTTAAAGGATTTCCAGAATATTTTAAAAAGCATTCAGGATGACAATCAGAGAAAAGAAATTTGCATGTATATACTAAAGAATTTTTACCTATACCCATATGATAGAAACACAGATTTTTATTTACAGTTGAAGGAACGATTAAGTGCAGCCAAGGATTTTACAGCAGAGGTAGAGTCTAAATAGATTTCAAGGAGTAACGTCACTGAATCAAACACAAAGGAGGGAACAGATGTTAACAAGTTTGGCATTCATATTTTTATTAGGGCTCACGTTGGGGTCAATATTTCAAAAACTGAAACTTCCAAGTCTGGTTGGAATGTTATTAACTGGGATGATCCTTAGCCCTTATGCTCTTAATTTATTGGATAATTCAATATTATCCATTTCTCCGGATTTAAGAAAGCTGGCTTTGGTAATCATACTTACCAGGGCTGGACTTGCGCTAGATATAGAAGACTTGAAAAAGGTAGGAAGACCGGCTATTCTTATGTGCTTCGTTCCTGCCAGCTTTGAACTACTTGGAGTAGTATTGTTAGCACCTAAACTGCTTGGGGTTTCTATTATAGAAGCGGCTATTATTGGGACGGTTTTGGCTGCAGTATCGCCAGCAGTAATTGTTCCAAGAATGTTAAAACTAATGGAGAAGGGATACGGAACAAAAAAAAGCATACCCCAGTTAATCATGGCAGGCGGTTCAGTAGATGATGTATATGTAATTGTATTATTTACTTCATTTACAGCGCTGGCAGGTGGAGGCACTGTAAGCGGCGGTAAATTCCTGCAGATTCCAATTGCTATCCTAGCAGGAATCATTTTAGGAATTGCAATTGGGATTATTTTGGTGAAATTCTTTCAATTATTTCATATGCGTGACTCCGTAAAAGTTCTTATTTTACTCAGTACCAGCTTTTTACTGATTGCACTGGAGAAAAAGCTGGAAGCTTTTCTTCCGTTATCTGGACTAATTGCAGTGGTAAGTCTGTCAGCAACTATTTTAAAAAAGTACGATGTGCTGGCAAAACGCCTCTCCTTAAAATTTAATAAGCTTTGGGTAGCTGCGGAAGTGCTATTGTTTGTACTGGTAGGTGCAACTGTTGATTTAAAATATGTTCAGGCAGCCGGAATCCAGGCGGTCTTATTAATCATTGGAGCCTTAGTATTTCGTATGGCAGGCGTTTTAGTTAGCCTAGTAAGGACACCTCTAACTGTCAAAGAACGATTATTTTGTATAATAGCATATACACCAAAAGCTACGGTACAGGCAGCGATTGGGGCTATACCACTATCCATGGGATTGCCCGCAGGACACATTATATTAACCGTTGCAGTTTTATCCATACTAATTACAGCACCACTTGGGGCGGTAGGAATCGACAGGACCTATAAGAAATTGCTGACAAATTAAAATCTCTTGACAATTGTCTTCCATTTATTATATGATGAAGTGGTTTTGAAGATAATAATCTACCTGTAGGATTAACAACAGGTATTCGATACAATGAGGAAATATAGTTTGGAGGATTTACTTTGGCTAATTATAAAAAGGAAATTGAAAAAAGAAGAACATTTGCCATTATCTCTCACCCGGATGCTGGTAAGACCACATTAACAGAAAAGCTTTTGCTCTATGGTGGTGCGATTAACCTGGCAGGGTCGGTAAAGGGTAAGAAGACAGAAAAACATGCTGTTTCTGACTGGATGGAGATTGAAAAACAACGTGGTATCTCTGTTACTTCCTCTGTTATGCAATTTAATTATGAAGATTACTGTATTAATATATTGGACACTCCGGGACATCAGGACTTCTCAGAAGATACGTATCGTACCTTAATGGCAGCAGATTCTGCGGTCATGGTAATCGATGCCTCCAAGGGTGTTGAGAACCAGACGAAGAAACTGTTTAAGGTCTGTGTCATGCGTGGGATTCCAATCTTTACTTTCATTAATAAGATGGACCGTGAAGCAAGAGACACCTTTGAACTATTAGATGACATTGAAACCGTACTTGGTATCCGTACCTGCCCTATCAACTGGCCCATTGGCTCTGGTAAGAATTTTAAAGGTGTTTATGACAGGAATTCCAAGCATATAACCCGTTTTTTTGCAGCTAATAATGGACAAAAAGCAGTGGATACCGTAGAAGTGGAACTTGGTGATCCATCCCTTAATTCCATTATTGGAAAAGAAAATCATGAGATATTAACCGAAGAAATTGACCTGCTAGACGGAGCAAGCAGTGAGTTTGATCTAGACTTAATCAGAAATGGAGAATTGACACCAGTCTTTTTTGGTTCAGCCTTAACAAACTTTGGAGTGGAAACCTTCTTAAAACATTTCTTATCCATGACAACTTCTCCACTTCCAAGAAAGTCAACAAAAGGCATTGTTGATCCTCTGGAAAATGAATTCTCCGCCTTTGTATTTAAGATACAGGCTAATATGAATAAAGCCCATAGAGATAGAATTGCATTTATGAGAATTTGTTCCGGTAAATTCGAAGCCGGAATGGAAGTAAATCATGTGCAGGGAGGTAAGAAACTTCGATTATCTCAACCGCAGCAGCTAATGGCACAAGAGAGAAAAATCGTGGAAGAAGCTTATGCAGGAGATATCATTGGTGTATTTGACCCTGGCATTTTCTCCATTGGGGATACACTTTGTATGCCTAGTGAAAAATATGAATACGAAGGAATTCCAACCTTTTCACCGGAACATTTCGCTAAGGTACGCCAAGTTGATACGATGAAGAGAAAACAATTCTTAAAGGGTATCTCGCAGATAGCACAGGAAGGTGCGATTCAGATATTCCAGGAATTTAACACCGGAATGGAAGAAATTATTGTAGGTGTTGTTGGTGTTCTTCAATTCGATGTACTGAAATTCCGTCTGGAATCAGAATATGGAGTGGAGATTCGATTAGAACCTTTAGCCTATGAACATATCCGATGGATTGAGAATAAGGGGATTGACGTAAGCAAGTTAAGTGTCACTTCTGATACGAAGAGGGTGAAAGACTTAAAAGGAAATCCATTATTACTATTTGTTCATAGCTGGAGTATTAATACAGTGCTGGATAGAAATAAAGATTTAAAATTATCTGAATTTGGGCGAGAATAAGTGTTGACAGATGTTTTGAAATGTGATAAACTGATTTAGCTTGTGAATCATTAATGTTATTAAATGGTTTGCAATATAATAAAGCAGAGTATCCACTCTCACCTTAGCGCCTATTGTTTGTGTGACTTTGGTTAATATTTCAAGATTAGTGACAGCTGTATAGCTGATTTAGATATGTAATCGAACTTGAAACGTGGATGGTCTGTACTGTCCACGTTTTTTTACTATATATACTAACTGCCTAAGGCAGTAGGTGTTGTTTATCAATTTATTTTTAAACCTATGGAGGTGCACTATTATTAACGATTTAATGATTAATGAGCAGATTAGAGACAAAGAAATCCGTTTAGTTGGAGAAGAAGGTGAACAGTTAGGTATCATGTCTTCCAAAGATGCATTAAAACTTGCAAAAGAAGCTAACCTTGACTTAGTAAAGATTGCTCCAACTGCGAAGCCACCAGTATGTAAGATTATTGACTACGGTAAGTATCGATATGAATTAGCTAGAAAAGAAAAAGAAGCGAAAAAGAAGCAGAAAGTAACGGATGTAAAAGAAATTCGTCTATCACCAAACATTGATGATAATGATCTTCTTACAAAGGCAAACCAAGCTCGTAAGTTCATTACAAAAGGTGATAAGGTAAAAGTTGCTCTTCGTTTCCGTGGTCGTGAGATGGCACATATGGGATCCAGTAAACAAATTTTAGATGATTTCTTTTCGAAGCTTGAAGATATTGCAATCGTTGAGAAACCTGCAAAATTAGAAGGTAGAAGCATGATTATGTTTTTAACTGAAAAACGCTAATAACATTTTGCCAATCCAAGTAGCTGGGCTATAAAAGATAGCGAAGTGTCATAAATAATAAAAATAAGACAATTGGACAACCTTGTGAAAAATAAGGAATTGAATTTGATTGTATCATAATTAAGGAGGAAATATCATGCCTAAGATTAAAACAAGTAAATCAGCAGCAAAGCGTTTCAAAAAAACAGGAACAGGTCAGTTAAAGAGAATGAAAGCTTACAAAAGCCATATCTTAACTAAGAAGAGCACTAAGAGAAAGAGAAATCTTAGAAAAGCTACTTTAGTAGATGGAACTAAATTAAAGAACATGAAGAAGATTATGCCATATCTATAAGATATTGGTTAAAGGAGGGAAATAAGACATGGCAAGAATTAAAGGCGGAATGAACGCTAAAAAGAGACATAATAAAGTATTAAAGCTAGCAAAAGGTTATAGAGGCGCTAGATCTAAACAATATAGAGTAGCAAAACAATCAGTTATGAGAGCATTAACATCTTCTTTCGCAGGAAGAAGACAAAGAAAGAGACAATTCAGACAGTTATGGATTGCAAGAATCAATGCTGCAGCTAGAATGAATGGTCTTTCATACAGCAAATTAATGCACGGATTAAAAGTTGCTGGTGTTGAAATTAATAGAAAAATGTTATCTGACATGGCTATTAACGATCCTGCTGGCTTCACTTCTTTAACTGAAGTTGCAAAATCTAAAATAGCTTAATCCAATACGAAAATTAGATATATGAAATCATAAATTGATAAAAGGCTTGTATCATTAGAATTTCTTCTTTTGATTCAGCCTTTTTTTATTTCATATGAAAGTTCTCTGAACTTCCCAAGGAATCAAAAAGCCCGACCGGCAGGATGCACACTCACGCATAAAGAATATGCCAGCTTTGCTGGCCGCCCTCGGTTAGGGTATGTGCCAAGGCACATTCTTTGTTTTAGACTCTAGCTTATTTCTCTCTATAGACACTTTGGGCACAATAATATCAGGCAATAAGAAACTTTTCTACAAAATATGACACAATTTTTATAAAGCTGTTTCAATTTTTATACGTTTATGGTATATTAGACCCATAGTCAAATGTTAGCTATTACGCTAAACTAATCCCAATTACGGAATATTTATAAGTGCAATTAGTATTCCCCCGGAGAGAGGAGCTAAAACTTGAGAAGCGCAGATAGTAAGCGAAATGTAATTCAGAAGATAAAGAACTATATTGCTGCAAAAGTAACAGTAAATAATTCTGTTATGGATGATATGGTGTTATTGAATTCTAGGAGAGTATTGTACATAGCTATTTTATCTATGATAACAAATATTGTTGCTATTATGTTATTGGGTTTAGAAAATCCTACTGTCGGTGATTCGTATGAGGCGAAATGGCATATAGGGATTAACGCAAGTCATTTCAGTATGTTTTTTATCATGGGCGTAATGGGCACATTTTCATTTCTTTTAAGAAAAAACAGGAATATTCGATTCATGGCTACCCTTCAGTATATCATGATTGGAATTTTGCTTGTCTTTGGTATTATGGTGGTCTGCATTGACCAGCTGGTTACTGCGAATATTACAACCTTTCTTATAGTGTGTACTATGATTGGAGCAGTGTTTCTTCTAAGACCATTGTATGCGATAATTACCTATGCCATTAGTTACGTTGCATTTTATATAGGACTCGGATTCGCTCAGACAGACCCCGTGATTTTATTATCCAACAGGGTAAATGGAATAACAGCAGTGGCCATTGGCATTTGTTTATCCTTAATTTCATGGAAAACTACCCTTGAGCATATTCAGCAGAGGAGACACATTACAGCTCAACATAGAGAACTGGAGGAAAAAACGGAAGTTCTTGAATACCTTGCATTTTATGACCCAATGACATCACTTTGTAACAGACGAAGAGGGGAAGAACTTATTAAGCAGGAGATATCTTCAATGCGCCGATATGGACATGAGTCCTGCATCATCTTAATAGATATCGACCATTTTAAATACTTCAATGATACTTATGGACATCCATTTGGTGATGGTGTGATAAAAGAAATAACTTTCCTGCTAAAGAAGAGTGTAAGAGAAAGTGATATGGTATCAAGATGGGGAGGAGAAGAATTCCTGATTCTCTTAACCCACGTTTCGATTACAGAGGCAAAAGATATCGCCGAAAAGCTTAGAAAAATAATAGAGGAACGTATTATTGTTGTGAATGCCAAGGTAATAAATACAACGATTAGTATTGGTGTAGCACAGATAAAACCTGACAGAAATGATGCCTTGGAAATTGCATATAAAGAAGCGGATAGAGCCTTATATAAAGCAAAAGAAGAAGGCAGAAACCGGGTGGCGATTGCCACAGAGGATGATAAAACTGCAATTGCCTCAGTGCATATTGAATGGCGTAGGGAATGGGAAAGTGGAAATGCGGAGATTGATGATCAGCATAAGATACTCTTGGAGTTAGGCAATGCGCTTATCCATATGGGACTCTCTGTAGTTGAGCAAGAAAAGATTCTGATTCAGTTGCATTTATTTATCAATCATATGAAAAAGCACTTTTCTTATGAGGAAGAAGTTCTTAAGGCAGCTAACTATCCAGATACCCAAAAACATGCCCAGATACATGAGGAGATTGTAGAAGAAACACTGGGCTTTAGAGATGCCTATTTTAAGGGTGAAATAAAATCAACTGCCTTTTTCTCTTTTATTATTGATAAGGTGATTATCGGTCATATGCTGCAGGATGATGTACAGGCGTTCCCTTATCTTGAGAAATATGGAAAACATGGAAGATAGTAAATTATCCAAATTGTAACATAATTGATTGAAGTAATAAAGAGAAAACTTAAGACATTAGTTAAATTAGTTAACCAGATATAATTATAAAACTATTAGACTATATAAAATAACATCCAAAATAAGGGTTTCAGAGATGGTTAACCTCTGAAACCCTTATTTTTAATACTGCAGTCGAGGGGACTTGAACCCCCAGCCGCTCATTCTGTATATTTATTATTACAAATCATTAGCTTGTTTTGTAATGTCCTATGGCATGGAGCTTTTTATATTGATGGCATAAAAAAAGCTGCCCGCCATAAGCAGATAGCACCCCATATG
>JAQZAX010000148.1 GCA_029239455.1 Anaerocolumna sp. | reverse complement strand
ACCAAATAATACAAAGAACGAACAAAAAAACGGGTGTATTATTAGTATATCAAAATTCAAATAATTACTGGCCAGTAATTGTAGAAAAATGAAAAAAATATAGGAGGAAATAAAATGAAAAAAAGAATATTAGCTGTAATATTATCAGTAATGATGGTTGCATCATTACTAACAGGTTGTAGTGGTAACACATCAACAACCGGGACGGACACAATAACGAAGACAGATGAAACAACGAAGACTGATACTACATCAGAAGAAGCAAAGACCTCTTCGGATGAAGTAGTTACATTAACAGTAATGGATGGATATGCACCAGAAGATCCACACGGAAAATATATTTATCAGTATGCAAATGAATTTATGGTAGAACATCCAAACATCAAGGTAGAGATTCAAGCTGTTGCATCAGGTGACATTTATACAAAGTTAGCAGCTATGGCGACATCACCTAAGGATCTGCCATCACTTTTCTTCACCTCAGCTGACCAGGTTCCTACACTTTTTGATTTAGGTTTAACAGAGGACTTGAGTAAGTGGCTTGATCAGGAAACCATTGATGGCCTTGCAAACGGAGTTCTTGATGCCTGTACACTTGATGGTCAGATGGCTTATTATCCGGTAGCCGTACAGCCAAATGCAATTATATACAGAAAAGACAGATTTGAAGAAGCAGGACTTACGGTTCCGACAACATGGGAAGAGTTCATAAATTGCGCCAAGGCATTAACAAAAGATACAGATAATAATGGAGAAGTTGACCAATGGGGATTTTCAATGGTTGGTTCAAATAACTCATCAGGACAGAGCCGTTTTATGACATACCTATGGTGCAATGGATTTAACTTAGCATATCAGGATACAGGTTCAGAGGAATGGAAGACAGATATTACTACAGATTCTCAGTTTGTAGATGTTTTCTCTCAATGGACAGACATGAATAATGTTGAAGGTATCGTGCCAACAGGTATTACAGAAGTTGATTATCCTACATCAGCAAATTATTTCGCAATGGGTTATACGAGCATGTTCTTGACTGGCCCTAATGCACTTGGGGTTGCTTATGCAAATAATCCTGATTTAAAAGGTAAGCTTGCTTCGTTTAAGCTTCCTGGAGGTGATAACGGAGTAATGCTTGGTGCGGAAGGTTATGCAATTAGCTCGTATGCTTCAGATGCAGAAAAAGCAGCAGCTGCAGAATATTTAAAGTTCTTCACATCACATGATAAAGAAATGAAATTCTGGCAGGTGAGTGGTAAGATTCCGTCGACAACAGAAGGACAGAAGGTGGAATATATTACAGGTGAAGATTATGCCGGATTCTTACAGCAGATTGCTGACGGATGTCGTCCAACGCTTCCATTTGCAGGCATCAGTGGTCTTAAGTCTGCGCTAGGAAATGCTTATTCGTCTGTATTCAGTAATGAAAAGACGAATGAACAGGCTGTTGAAGACTTGGTTAAGGAAGTGGAACTGTTACTCGAAGATTATAACTAATAGTTTTTATTCTAAAGGTGAGAGGAAGGGATGCTAAAACCCTTCCTCGAATTAAAAAGAGAAGGGTTTATGATATTATGTCTAGACTAAAAAATAACGGATTACCTAAGAAAATCAGATTCCAGAAGGATGGATATCTGTTTGCGTTTCCAATCGTATTCATGCTTGCAGCACTAATTGTATATCCGATGGCTTATGGCTCCTATATCAGTTTTTTTAATACAAATCTAGTCAACAGATGGAAATTTGTTGGCTTTAAATACTATATTGAAGCATTTACAAACCAGGATTTTTATAAATCAGTTTTTCTTACATTTGAGTTCATGATTCTTGTTGTAATAGGACATTTTCTCTTTGGATTTATTCTGGCAACTCTTTTAAACAGAGAATTCAAAGGAAGAACAGTCTTTAGAGTAATCTTCATGTTACCCTGGTTATTCCCGGAAGCAGTGATTGCACTCTTATTTACATGGATTATGAATCCTATGTATGGGGTATTAAATGATATTTTAAAAACACTTGGAATTATTTCCTCCAATATATCATGGTTAGGAAGTAAGGAATTGGCTTTTCCTTCAATCGTATTTGCTTGTATATGGAAGGGATATCCATTGGTAATGACAATGCTTCTTGCAGGGCTTCAGAGTATTTCAAAAGATCATTATGAAGCTGCAGAGATTGATGGCGCAAATAAATGGAATAAATTCAAATTCATTACCTTACCTTCATTAAAGCCAATTTTAAAAACAGTCGTTATTCTTGACAGTGTTTGGTGGTTCAAACAGTATACATTGGTTTATACCATGACGGCTGGCGGTCCCGGAACAGCGACGAATCTGATAAGCCTAAATATTTACGGTACGGCATTTAATGACCTGCGTTTTGGTATGGGCGCCGCATGGGGAATTTTGGTATTTGGCATTTGCTACTTGATTAATACGGTATTTAAGGTGGTGCTTAAAGATGATTAAAAGAAAAACGAAGCAATCAATAGAAAATGTATCATGTTATGTGATTTTAACTTTACTGGCATCAATCATAGTAGTGGCTATCCTTTGGATGGTTTCAACTGCCTTTAAAACAGAGGCACAGACATACTCACCAAATCCTGTATGGCTTCCGAAGCCGATAACGTTGGATTCTTTTAAAAAGTTCTTTACTACTTACAACTTCGGAAAAATGCTAATAAATAGTTTGGTTACAAGTTTAGCTTCAATGGTTATATGTGTTACATGCGCCTCTCTTGCGGGTTATGGAGTTACTAGATTTAATTTTAAAGGCAAGAAACAGCTAATGAATTTCCTGCTCATAACTCAGATGTTTCCAAGTGTTATGTTAGTGGTTCCTTTTTATGCTGTACTTTCTAAGTACCATCTGACAAACAATCTGTTTGGTCTTATTATAGTTTATGCAGCAACGAATGTTGCATTTAGTACGTGGATGTTGGTTTCGTATTTTAGAACAATTCCGCTTGAACTTGATGAAGCTGCGAGGGTGGATGGCGCATCAAGCTTCAGGATATTTTGGAATATTATTTTACCGTTGATTGTACCAGGCATAGCGGCAGTAGCAATTTTTATACTTTTCAATGCATGGAATGAATATATGTATTCCTCGGTGTTGATTTCAAATGATAACTTAAAGACATTAACCGTTGGTATCATCTCACTTAATTCACAATATCAGATTAAATGGAATGATTTAATGGCAGCATCGACCGTTTCTAGTTTACCACTTGTAGTATTATTCTTATGTTTCCAGAAGTATTTTATTGCAGGTATGACCGGTGGAGCAGTAAAGAGTTAATAAAACAATAAAATAGGAGATTAAAAGTATGGATAACATAACAATACGTGATATAAAAGTTTTTGTCACAGCTCCAAATGGCATTAACCTGGTAATTGTAAAAGTCGAGACATCAGAGCCGGATCTTTTTGGATACGGTTGTGCTACATTTACTTGGAGACATAAGGCTGTGGTTACTGCTATAGAAGAGTACCTATGTCCAATGCTAAAAGGTAAATCGGTACATAACATTGAGGATATCTGGCAGACCATGATGGGCAGTTCTTATTGGCGCAATGGTCCGGTACTTAATAATGCGATTTCAGGTGTAGATGAGGCGCTTTGGGATATAAAAGGAAAGTTAGCTAATATGCCTTTGTATAGTTTGTTAGGCGGAAAAACCAGAGAAGGAATCGCAGTTTACAGACATGCGGATGGAAGCAGTTTCGAGGAAGTTGAAGATTGTATTAGAAAATATCAAGAAGAGGGTTATCGTTATATCAGATGCCATATGGGTACATATGGTGGAAATTTTGGAGGAAAACGTCAGCAGATTGTGAAGCCTGAAGGTGCACCGAATGGAGCATATTTCCATCCAAAGATGTATATGGATAGTGTTATTAAGCTTTTTGAAAGGGTGCGTAGTGAATTTGGTTGGGAGATTGAAGTTATGCACGATGTACATGAAAGGCTTTCCATGGCAGATACATTGGCATTTGCCAAGGAACTTGAACAGTTTAAGCTGTTTTTCCTGGAAGATTCGTTATCACCGGAGCAGGTGAATTACTATAAATACCTTAGAGAGCAAACGTCGGTTCCATTTGCAATGGGTGAATTGTTTACAAATCCTGCAGAATGGATGACTGTAGTTCAAAATCAGTGGATTGATTTTATTCGTGTCCATTTGAGTGATATTGGTGGTTTGACACCAGCCAAAAAGCTAGCCAATTTTTGTGAAGCTTATGGTGTACGTACTGCATGGCATGGACCAAATGATCTTTCACCAATAGGAATGGCCGCACAGATGCATCTGGATTTGTACAGTCATAACTTTGGAATTCAGGAATTCTCCGGCTTTAGTGAAGCTGAGGAAATGGTATTTCCGGGTTGTCCTACTGTAAAGAATGGATACGCATATGTGAACGACAAATCAGGAATCGGCGTCGGATTTGATGAAAAAGAAGCAGCTAAGTATCCTGCAATAGAGATGGATCATAGTTGGTTGTTCAGCCGTCTTCCAGATGGAACGGCAGTAAGACCATAAGATTTAAAGCAAATTTATGTGCGTAATATAAAGAAATGCAAAGAGTATATATGGGTAAAGGCTTTTAAAATGGTTTACCATGCCATATTGATGGCAGGTTTACTGGTTACTTCAAATCCTACTACCTCTGTAACAAGAAAGAGCTTTCACGTGAGTGAAGGCTCTTTCTTGTTATCCAAGTGAAAGTCAGCTTCGAGTCCACGACCTGCGGAGCAGGTCATAAGTCACGCATACGTGACTTTGGTCAATACCATACAGCCCCTATAACAAGAGATATCCACACGTAAATGCGGACTTTTGTTGTTGCTGTTTGTTAATTGTTAGGTAGGATTCTCTTAATCCCGTTTTATTTCTATATCTTGGGAAATAACCACCAAAGGAAACTAATCCACTAGATAAAAAATGGAATATGCCATTCTAATCTGAAAAATAGATGGAAATACTCGAAGAAGATATGGATGATAAATGTAAGCTAAAATTATAGTTATACCGTTACTTTTTGTACGGTCTGGCGTATT
>JAQZAX010000016.1 GCA_029239455.1 Anaerocolumna sp. | reverse complement strand
ATTGCATATCGCAGGTAGACCTGCGATACTGCCACAAATAAAAAGGAGTGAAAGAATCACACTGTGTAACCATTATTTTTCTAAATTTCTTTCACTCTTTTATCCTATGATGATTGTACTAGATATTTTTAGAAAAGTGAAGAAGAAAGTAAAAAAACTCAGCAGAAAATAGTAAAAAATGTCTGCCAAGTTTTTATATGTTTTTATTTTAAGAACGCTTAATTTAAATTTTCTGCAGTATCATAGATTACCTTTACTTCCTGCTTTGATACCATTTTAGATAAAATAAAAGCAATGATTATGATTCCTGGAATATCTATTAGAAGTCTGGTTATAGCAAATTTGCTGCCAAGAGCCGCTGACTCAAAGAGAAACATTGGTATCTTGGTTGTAGACCACGCGCCAATAAATATAAGTATATTCATGAATTTAACACCTTTTTTCATAAATACGGCAGCAACCGGAAAAGCACCGTATAAAGGTCCGGCAGCAGCGGAACCGATTAGAATAGATAAAATGATACCCTTAAGCCCTGAACCTTCTCCCATATATTTTATCATAGTTTCCTTTGGAACCCATACATCCAAGAGTCCTAGTAGCAGGAATACCGGTGGTATTACAAGTAACATTTCCTTTATTTGATTAGCAGAAATACTAAGTGCTCTTGTTCCTAAATCGTTATTAATGAAAGTTAAAATTAGAAGCATTGCAAAAACTATGAAAAAAGCTCGATATCTTTTTATTATTTTTTTCATTAAACCACCACCATTCCCATAATATAGGCTACTACAAAACTAAAAATAAATGCCAGCAAGTTTCTGCTAAAAGAAAGCTTTTTACCAAAATACTTAATTTCTACAGGCAAAGTTACGATACCAACCATCATTAGACTCGAAACAAAAGCGGCAATCTGTGTATAGCCGGCCCCGTTATGAAGCAGTAGAGCAGCTGTTGGGAAAGCGACAAAGGCAGGAATCAAAGTTACAGAACCAATAACTGAGGCAAGGATAACACCAAACCAGCCAGATTCGGCACCAATAATTTTAGAAATTGTCGCTGCATCTAATATAGCTAAGAGCAGACCCACAATTAAAATAACTACTAAAAATTCAGGTAGTATGTTCTCGAATGCCTTCCATGCCTTTTTTAGAGACATCTTAGTCTTTTTCTTATCCTTAAGAAAAGATAAAGTTAATAAAATAATTGTAATTCCATATAAAATATAGGAATCCATGTTACATCCTCCTTTTTCCTGTTGACGTTATCTGGGATTTGAGGGTCAAAAAGCCAAGTTTTTGTTGTTCAATGAATACCGCTGCTTTTGACTCTCAAATCTATAGGTAATTGCGAAACTCATAACGTCAAAGGATTTCTTTCTCTGGTTTATTTGGCCAGTAATAATATCAGTGTGATTATAGCATAAAATATTCGGGGGTTCTGTGACAATAGTCACAATGATAAAGCAAGAAAACGGCAAAGAAAGAAAACAATAAAACAATAAAACAATAAAACAACAAGGAGTGTTACTGTTACATTTTCTTTACTGTAATTTTACTCTCTGCTTATAAAGGTTTCATAATCGGAGTTTAAAATGTAACTAAAAGATTGTCAAATGATTTACGTAACCTGTAGATTGTAACGTAGTAAAATTATTATGGGAGGCCGTTATGAATAAGAAGTCACATATTTCACTCGCTGTATTTCTAGCCAATGATAGCAGTATAAATGATAAAATTAAACATAAGAAGTCATTCTATATGGGTAGTATATTACCAGACTGTAAACCTTCCTTTGTATATCGGCAACATTCCTTCCATACCACTTTCAAAGTATTACATAAAAAAATAAAAAGTATTACAGATAATTATGACGCAGAAAAAGGAATGAATGATTTCTATTGCAGACAGCTTGGGGAAATTACCCACTACATAGCGGATTACTTCACATTTGCTCACGACGCGTCTTATAAAGGAAGTGTAAAGGACCATTTATCCTATGAGAAAGAATTGATTCCAACCTTAGATAACTATATGCACAGATTAGAAACCCTGAATGTCTATGTCAATAAGATACAATGCAGAAATGCTGAGGATATATGTAATTATATTATTAAGATGCACGAGCTATATAGAAATAGTATTCATACAATGAAGAATGACTGTGGATACATTATAGAAATATGTTATAAAGTTATGGATGCAATACTGCAATTGTCAGATAACCAGTGTGAAGAGAAGCAGGAAGAACTAGTTCCAGCCACAGAGTAATCTCCTTTAAATTATTAATTTTAAGTATTTACATTTGGCTTAAGTGGATATATAATGAAACTGTAAGTTGTTAAGGAATTAACAATAATTCCTCTCAATAAACAAAAATTAAAAAGTAATCGTGCTGAACACAAGGGTACGCCCAAGTGAAAAGGCGAGAGTATAGATTTCATAATAGTTTATATCATCGTAATGATATAAACCATTTTGCGTAAACTATCCTTGTGCCTATTAGCACAAGGATAGTTTATTTTAATGAAAGGGACCAAAATAGATGCCAAATGTGATCACACTGATTGACACCTTAGAGAAAGCAAGAATATTAAATAGAGAAGAATTCGTATATCTTTTGGAACACCATACAGACGGGGATGCTGCGTATCTGGCAGAAAAAGCTCGCATAATTTCTAAGAAGCACTTCGGAAATAAAGTTTATACCAGAGGGTTAATTGAAATCAGTAATTATTGCAAAAATGACTGTTATTACTGCGGGATACGACGAAGTAATAAAAATGTGATTCGCTACCGCCTAAGTAATGAGGACATCCTAAGATGCTGTGAACAAGGATACGAACTGGGTTTTCGCACCTTCGTAATGCAGGGTGGGGAAGATAGCTATTTTACCGATGAGCGGATGGTTGAAATTATAAAAGAAATAAAATCAAAATATCCGGATTGTGCCTTAACATTATCCCTTGGTGAAAAATCTTATGAAACATATTTGAAATATTATAATGCTGGAGCAGATCGCTATCTTTTACGTCATGAAACCGCCAATGAAGAACATTACAAGAAACTGCATCCTAAGGAATTAAGCCTGTTGGTAAGAAAGCAATGTCTGATGGATTTAAAAGCAATTGGTTTTCAGACGGGCTGTGGTTTTATGGTGGGTTCCCCTTACCAGACCATGGATCATATCGCAGAAGATTTACTGTTTATAAAAGAATTATCACCTGCCATGGTGGGCATCGGTCCATTCCTTCCACATCATGAAACGCCCTTTGCAGATCAGGAGAAAGGATCCTATGAACTTACCCTATTTTTGCTTAGCATCATCAGGCTGATGATACCAAATGTATTACTGCCAGCCACAACAGCCCTTGGAACCATTCATCCAATGGGCAGGGAGAATGGTATTTTGTCGGGAGCTAACGTAGTTATGCCAAATCTGTCCCCGGTTGCTGTAAGAAAGAATTACGAACTATATGATAATAAAATCTGTACCGGAGATGAAGCAGCAGAATGCAGAATGTGCCTGCAAGGCAGAATGCAAAAGATTGGCTATGAATTAGTGGCTGAGCGTGGAGATTTTATTCCTATGTAATGTATTTTGTATATTAAGATAGAAATTAGAGCCTGTGTAATAGGATTTGAGGGTTAAAAGCCTCAAAATTTATAGATGATGAATATACATACAGCACTATTCATCGCATAAGTTTAAACTGGCTTTTGACCCTCAAATCCCAACAAAGTAGAAAAAAGGAGAAACCAACATGTATGATGTAAAGTCAAAGAAAGCGGAAGAATTTATTAATCATGAAGAGATTCTTGCTACCATTCAATATGCCAAGGAGAATAAAAGTAATCGTGAGCTGATTGATCGTATTATTGAGAAAGCAAAAGAGATGAAAGGAATTACCCATAGAGAAGCGGCTGTCCTGTTAGAATGTGATTTAGAAGAGGAAAGTCAAAAGATGTATCAGCTGGCTAGGGACATTAAGAATAAATTCTATGGAAACCGTATTGTAATGTTTGCTCCTTTATACTTATCTAACTATTGTGTAAATGGATGTGTTTACTGCCCTTACCATTACAAAAATAAACATATTGCAAGAAAGAAACTGACCCAGGAGGAAATCCGCAATGAAGTAATTGCGCTACAGGACATGGGTCATAAGAGACTAGCCCTTGAAGCAGGAGAAGACCCGGTAAATAATCCCCTGGAATATATTTTGGAGAGTATCAAGACAATCTACTCCATAAAACATAAAAATGGCGCCATTCGAAGAGTGAATGTAAATATAGCAGCAACTTCTGTGGAAGATTATGGTAAATTAAAAGATGCAGGAATAGGAACTTATATTTTGTTCCAGGAAACCTATCATAAAGAAAATTATGAGAGTCTGCATCCAACCGGACCAAAACATAACTATGCTTATCACACGGAGGCTATGGACCGTGCCATGGAGGCTGGAATCGATGATGTAGGTCTGGGAGTTTTATTTGGACTTAACTTGTACCGATATGATTTTGTTGGTTTACTCATGCATGCGGAGCATTTAGAGGCTGCCATGGGAGTTGGACCACACACCATTAGTGTTCCAAGAATCCGTCCGGCAGATGATATCAACCCGGAAGATTTTAAAGACTCCATATCGGATGAAATGTTTGAGAAGATTGTAGCTGTACTTCGAATTGCAGTTCCATATACGGGTATGATTGTATCCACCCGTGAATCCCAGAAAACGAGAGAGAAAGTACTGCAATTAGGGGTAACACAGATTAGCGGCGGTTCTAAGACAAGTGTTGGAGGATATGCGGAAGAAGAGCCGGAAGAAGAGAACTCAGCACAATTTGATGTAGAAGATAAACGAACGCTGGATCAGATCGTTAACTGGCTGCTAACACTTGGATTTATTCCCAGCTTTTGTACGGCATGCTACAGAGAAGGCAGAACAGGAGACCGATTTATGACACTTGTCAAATCCGGTCAGATAGCAAATTGCTGTCAACCCAATGCATTAATGACCTTAAAAGAATACTTGGAAGATTATGCTAAACCAGATACAAAAGAAAAAGGGGAAGCAGTGATTGCAAGTGAACTTTTGCATATTACCAATGAAAAAGTACGTAATATTGCTACAGATTATTTGGTTAAAGTACAGGAAGGACAGAGAGATTTCAGATTCTAGAGAGAGATTTCAGATTCTAGAGAGAGAATAGTGACATTCTAATCAATATTGATTTGAAAGTCAAAAGTTAAATTAATATAAATATAATAAAACAAGAAAAGACATTTGGGTATAGTTTATTTTCCCCAATGTCTTTTTCTTGTCTTCTTTCTTTTATCTTCCGTGTGTAAAGCGAAGCTGGATCACACTAGCATACTTTTAAAACCTGGATTGAATTAACCAGGCATTATAGGTGAATAATATGAAATAATAAGAAGATATGGAAAACACTAGTCCATAAAGAGGTATAGGAGAAAGTGAAAGAATGAAGAATAACAAAATCGGATTAGATATTGGGTCAACTACAGTAAAACTGGTAGTTCTAGATAAAAACAATCAAATAATTTATAACCAGTATAAGAGACATTTTTCTGACATTCGAAGTACGATATTAGACATTATGAATTCCTGTTATGAAAGCCTGGGGAATATATGGGGCACAGTTAAGATTACTGGTTCCGGAGGATTATCTTTATCTAAATGGTTAAATATTAATTTTGAGCAGGAAGTGATATCCTGTACAAAAGCAGTAGAAACTTTAATTCCACAAGCTGACGTTGTCATAGAACTAGGCGGAGAAGATGCCAAGATAACCTATAGGAAAGGCTCCATAGAACAACGAATGAATAGCAGTTGTGCCGGTGGAACCGGTGCATTTATTGACCAGATGGCAACGCTTCTTAATACAGATGCCAATGGATTAAATGAACTTGCGAAAGGTTATGCAGTGATTTACCCCATTGCGTCAAGATGCGGCGTATTTGCTAAAACAGATGTGCAACCCCTTCTAGGTGACGGTGCAAGAAAAGAGGATATTGCAGCCTCTATTTTACAGGCCGTAGTAAATCAGACCATAGGTGGGCTTGCCTGCGGCAAGCCGATTCGTGGAAAAGTTGCATTTCTTGGAGGACCTTTATACTATCTGTCTGAGTTAAGGGAAAGATTCATAGAGACGCTGCGACTAACAGAAGATGAAGTCATTGTACCTGAAAATTCCTATGCATATCCTGCAATGGGTGCAGCACTTCTGTCTGTGGAGCAGTTAAAGCAAACAGGGTGCCCTGAAATAATAGCAGCACCTGGAAATGGATTTAAGGAAATTACTTTATTAGAAATTGTAAGTAAGCTACAGGCAATCACAGACATTAGAGATGATGATGTACGAAAGCTACCGCCTTTATTTCAAAATAACGCAGAATATGAAGCATTTCAGAAGAGACATAAGCAGTCAAACTTAAAAAAGGTTGATCTGCAAAATTATAAAGGGAAAGCATTCTTAGGAATCGATGCTGGTTCTACCACAACAAAACTGGTATTAATCGGTGAAGAAGGAGAACTTTTGTATTCCTACTACGGAAGCAATGAAGGAGATCCTCTTAAGAAGGTAGTTGCTGTTCTTCTTACGATCTATCAAACCATGCCTTGGGATGTTGAAATTGCAAAAAGTACGGTAACCGGATATGGTGAAAATCTAATCAAAGCAGCACTCCACGTTGATATTGGAGAAATTGAAACCATTGCTCACTATAAGGCAGCGGATTATTTTTTACCTGGTGTGGATTTTATCTTGGATATTGGCGGTCAGGATATGAAGTGCCTGCGTATTAAAAATGGAACCATAGACAGTATTCTTCTAAACGAAGCTTGTTCTTCCGGATGCGGCTCATTTATCGAAGGTTTTGCAGCTTCCTTAAACATGTCCGTCGAAGAGTTTGCGAAGGAGGCTCTATTTACGAAAGCTCCTGTTGACTTAGGTTCTAAATGTACTGTATTTATGAATTCCAAGGTAAAGCAGGCACAAAAAGAAGGAGCAGATATTGGAGACATTTCCGCGGGATTATCTTACTCTGTAATTAAAAATGCATTGTATAAAGTGATTAAAATCAGAGATGAAAAGGAAATGGGGCAAAAAATAATAGTACAAGGTGGCACATTTTATAATGATGCGGTACTGCGCTGTTTTGAGCTTATCTCAGGAAGAGAAGTAGTAAGACCTGAAATCGCTGGACTAATGGGGGCTTTTGGCGCTGCCTTAATAGCAAAGGAGCGTTACAGTAAGGAACAAAAGTCTGCACTGTTACCAAGGCATGCTATTTCTCATTTTGAAGCAAAAGCATCTTTTGACCGGTGTGAAAAATGTGGCAATCACTGCCTGTTAACCATGAACCATTTTCCTACGGGAGAAACATTTCTGTCAGGCAACCGCTGTGAAAGAGGACTTGGTTTAGAGAAGGAGTCTTCGCAGAAATTACCAAACCTATACCAGTATAAATATAATAAACTCTTTTCATACAAACCAATCAGCGCCGATACTGCAAGACGAGGTACCATAGGAATTCCCAGGGCGTTAAATATGTATGAAAATTATCCATTCTGGTTTACCTTGTTAACACAGCTGGGATTTCGGGTTGAACTTTCAGCACCATCAAGTAAAAGGCTCTATGAGAGAGGGATAGAGACCATACCTTCTGATGCGGTTTGCTATCCGGCAAAGCTTTGCCACGGTCATATTAAGAATCTGATTGACCGGGGAATTAAAACAATATTTTATCCTTCCATATTCTATGAGAAAAAAGAATATGAGGATGCTGACAATAATTATAATTGTCCCATTGTTATTTCCTATGCAGAAGTTATAAAAAAAAATATGGACGAGCTTAAGAGTATTCTTTTCCTTTCCCCGTTTTTGTCTTTGGATAATGATAAAGTACTGGCAAACAGAATCGTAGAGGAATTCCGGAATTATAATGTAACACTTACAGAGGCGAAAAAAGCAGTAACTGCAGCCAGGGCAGAACTGGATCATTTTAAATCTGATATACAGGCCAAGGGAGAAGAAACCTTAGCATTTCTTCGGAAATATAAGAAAAAAGGTATCGTTCTTAGTGGGAAACCTTATCATGTTGATCCTGAGATTAACCACGGAATTCCAGAAATTATTAAGTCCTATGATATGGCGGTGCTGACCGAAGACAGCATCTCTCATATGATGAAGCTAAAAAATAAATTACGGGTGGTTGACCAGTGGACTTACAATTCAAGGTTATATCGTTCGGCTACCGTTGTTTCCGAAGAAGATTGTCTTGAACTGATACAGTTGAACTCATTTGGATGTGGGCTGGACTCGGTTACTAGTGATCAGATTGCGGAGATATTAGGTGCTGGTGGAAAGATGTATTCCATGCTAAAAATTGATGAAGGCACCAATCTGGGAGCTGCCAAAATTAGAATACGCTCTTTAAAAGCAGCTGTCACAGAGAGAGAAAGACTTAATTATCAACCCCTAAGAGAAGAAATTACGTATCAGAATCCGATCTTTACTAAGGAAAAGAGGAAGACCCATACGATTCTTGCCCCTCAGCTATCGCCCATTCATTTTGAACTGATTCAGGAAGCAGCAAGAGCAAGTAAATACAGATTAGTGGTTCTTCCAGAGATTGAACAGGCAGCAGTAGAGGAAGGATTAAAATATGTGAATAATGATGCATGTTATCCGGCAATATTACTTATCGGACAGATAATACATGCTTTAAAGTCAGGAAAATATGATTTAAACAACACCTCTGTTATTATTAGTCAAACGGGAGGCGGATGCAGGGCAACCAATTATATGGCATTTCTAAAACTTGGTCTGAAACAGGCAGGCTTTGAACAAATCCCATTAATCTCTCTAAATGCTGCAGGACTACAGGAACAACCTGGCTTTAAAGTATCTCTGGAATTTATAAATAAATCCATTATGGCTCTATTATACGGGGATTTATTGATGCGAATGCTTTATGGAACAAGACCTTACGAGAAGGTACCGGGGGCAGCAGAGCTTCTTTATGAGAAGTGGAACTTTGAGGCGAAAGCAAATATTCGCTATGGTAACAGAAAGATATTTCATAAGAATATAAGGACCTTGATCCGAGAATTCGACCAGGTAGACGTTGTAGACATCAAAAAACCGAAAGTTGCCATTGTTGGTGAAATCCTAGCGAAATATCACCCCGAAGCCAATAACGGAATTATAAGTGCCCTAGAAGAAGGTGGAGCCGAAGTTGTATTACCGGATTTACTGGATTTCTTCTTTTATTCCCTGTATAATGCCGATTTTAAATATAAATATTTAGGTGGAAAAAGAATCAAGCGGGATGCTAGTCAATTAGGAATTGCTTATCTAAACCATTGTAGAAAGGTTATGAAGGAAGAATTAGAGAAAAGTAAGCGTTTTACTCCTCCAACTTCTATTGATCACTTGGCAGATATGGCTGAATCGGTTCTGTCACTAGGAAATCATACCGGAGAAGGATGGCTGATAACTGCTGAAATGATGGAATTTATTCAGAATGGAATTAATAATATTCTTTGTGTCCAACCACTGGCTTGTCTTCCAAATCATATTACAGGAAGAGGGATGTTTAAACCAGTGAAAGAAAAGTATCCAAACGCTAATATTATGCCAATCGACTATGACCCGGGAATATCTCATGTTAACCAATTAAATAGAATTAAGCTATTACTTTCCGTGGCAATGAAGAATGAATAGGTGGAGTTTGGTTTGGAGGTAAGAAGTGTGAAAGAAAATTAATAAAGAAAGGTTGCCACAGTGTGATTCTTTCACTCCTTTTTATTCGTGGCAGTATCGCAGGCCTGCCTGCGATATGAGGTGGGTGTAAAACATGGGAAAGAAAATAACAGATAAAGTTACCTGGGTTGGAAAAGTTGATTGGGAATTAAAAGATTTCCATGGCAAAGAGTTCTCTACACGTAAGGGATCCTCTTATAATTCTTATTTAATACGTGATAAGAAAACTGCTCTTATTGATACGGTATGGCAGCCTTATGATCGAGAATTTGTAACCAGACTAAAACAGGAAATCAATCTAAATGAAATCGATTATATTATTGCAAATCACGGAGAAATAGATCATAGTGGTGCATTACCGGAACTGCTTCGGGAAATTCCAGGTACGCCGGTTTACTGCACAGCAAAGGGGGCACAGATATTCCATGTAGTTGGCGAAGGTTACCGTTCTTTATGGGTACCGGATGAGGCAGAGATTGCAAATTGCAAGAGATTTGGTGAAGATTTTGTTAAGCTGATTCAGGGGTAATTGTAGGGAGTTAAGACAGACTACCAATGATTATAGGAATTCTAAAAGTGGAAGAAGTAATCAGTATGCTTGACACTCTGCCATTTGATATTACCTTTGTAGATAAAGATGACGTAGTCAAATATTTCTCTCAGGGGAAAGACAGAGTATTTCCTCGTACCAAAACAATTATCGGGCGCAACGTTTCCAATTGTCACCCACCGGCAAGTGTCCATATTGTAGAAAAAATTGTGGAAGATTTTAAGAGCGGGAAGAAGGACCAGGAAGACTTTTGGATTAATATGGGCGGGAAATATATACTAATACGTTATTATGCCGTTCGTAATGACAAGAAAGAATATCTGGGAGTTCTTGAAGTTACTCAGGATATTAAACCAATTCAGGAAATCACCGGCGAGAAGCGGCTGGTATCAGAATAGATAATTGATGTATCATTAAATTTATAAATTAATTCAGACGGGGCTGTTGCAAAACGAAGCTAAGGGATATGACTTTCCTCACACACAGGTTGGAGGACACCTTATCATTTTGCAACAGCCCTTTAAGAAAGAATAGTCTAGAATCAAAAAGAATATTTCTTTTTGTTTATTGGCTTATTATTTATAAATAGCCTTGTTCATAAAATTGCCATAAACGTATGCTACTATTTAATAAGTTACATAGAAAATTGGAGGATTTTAATTTGAAAAATATTATACTAATAACCATTGGATTACTATCCTTAGTGCTTGGGATGATTGGAATCTTTCTGCCGTTACTTCCTACGACTCCATTTGTATTATTATCTGCAGGCTGTTTTTCCATAGGTAGTCCCAGACTGTCAGAGAAATTAACGAGAAGCAAAATTTTTGGCAGCTATCTCGAAAACTACCGTTATAAAACCGGAGTTCCACGTAAGGCTAAAGTAAGAGCAATCGTATTTCTTTGGGTTGGCTTGACAGTATCCATGATTATAATAAAAACACCAATAATAATCGGACTGCTATTCGTAATTGGTATACTGGTGACGATACATCTTGCTTGCTTGAGAGTAAGAGAAGATTAAATTAAACATTTTAACATTTTATACTTAAATCATAAAATATTAAAAAAACGAGATTTTTTAACAAAAATGTGATAAAATAGATTGCATTATATGAAAATAAAAGAATATGAGATAGAAATTGTAAAAAGTTTGGTTTAGGAGGCTCTACAATGAAAGGAATTATTCTGGCAGGCGGTTCAGGAACAAGATTATATCCGATTACAATAGCCATATCAAAACAAATACTACCTGTATATGATAAACCAATGATATATTATCCGCTATCAGTTCTTATGCTGGCAGGAATCAGAGAAGTGCTTATTATATCAACACCAAGAGATTTATCAGGGTTTAAGGAATTATTAGGTGATGGAAGCAGAATCGGAATGGAGTTTTCCTACGCGGTGCAGGAAGAACCAAGAGGGCTGGCAGAGGCATTTATTATCGGTGAAAAATTTATTGGTAATGAGGGAGTTGCCTTAATCTTAGGAGATAATATATTTTATGGGCGAAGCTTTTCTGAGACCTTACAACGAACGTCGATGCGAAAAGAGGGAGCAACCATATTTGGTTACTATGTAAGGGACCCAAGAGCTTATGGTGTGGTGGAATTTGATGGTAATGGGAACGCAATATCCATTGAAGAAAAGCCGGACAAGCCCAAATCCAATTATGCGGTACCAGGATTATATTTTTATGATAACAGAGTAGTTGAGATAGCTAAGAATGTAAAACCTTCTTCTCGTGGAGAATTAGAGATTACCTCTGTGAATAATGCTTATTTAGAATTAGGCGCTTTAAAGGTGGAGACATTAGGACGTGGAATGGCATGGTTGGATACCGGAAACCATGACTCACTTCTGGATGCCTCTAATTATGTTGCTTCCATTCAAAAACGACAAGGGTTATATATATCCTGTATTGAAGAGATAGCCTATAAGCAAGGATTTATTAACAGGGAGCAGCTGTTAAAATTGGCGGAGCCAATGCTAAAAACTGATTACGGAAGATATTTGACAGATGTAGCAAATGGTTTATAGAGAATGAGAATATACACGTTATATAAGAGGATATACGTTATATAAAAAGACACACGTTATATAAAATGAAAATGCGTGTTTGTTAGGAGAAATTATGGGACAATTTATTTTTACAAAATGTAATATCGACGGATTATATATTATTGAACCAAAGTGTTTTGGCGACAATCGTGGATATTTTATGGAAACTTATAACTATGAAGATTTTAAGAATGCTGGATTATCCATGACTTTTGTACAGGATAATCAGTCTATGTCAAGAAAAGGTGTGCTTAGAGGACTCCATTTTCAGAAAAAGCACCCTCAAGGCAAGCTGGTTCGCGTGCTAAAAGGACAAGTTTATGATGTAGCGGTCGACCTTCGATTAGGATCTAAAACTTATGGAAAATGGCAGGGCGTTCTATTATCTGATGAAAATAAAAAGCAATTTTATGTACCGGAAGGATTTGCCCATGGATTTTTAGTGTTATCTGACGAGGCAGAATTTACGTATAAATGTACAGATTATTATCATCCGGAAGAGGAAGGCGGAATCTTATGGAATGACCCAGATCTTGGCATTGAATGGCCGATTTCAGCAGATATGGAGATAACCACATCCGAGAAAGACAAAAAACTAATGAGTTATCAAACGTATACTTCGATGCAAGAGTAAGGAGATTGTTATGGGTAAAAGAATTTTAATAACAGGTGCCAATGGTCAGCTGGGGCGTGCCCTAAATCAAATCTTACAAGAGAAAAAGGATAACGAATATACCATAGTGAATGCGGGTAGAGGAGAACCTACCTCCTATTGTCCACTTATTTTAGATATAACCAATAGTGTTGCAGTTATGAATGTAGTTCAGGATTTAAAGCCGGATATCATTATAAACTGCGCTGCCCATACCGGTGTGGATTTATGTGAAACAGAGCAGGAGAAGGCTCATAGGATGAATGCAGTAGGCCCAAAGAATTTGGCAATAGCAGCCAATGCCATGGAGTGCAAGCTGGTACATGTATCAACAGATTATGTATTCTCCGGAGAAGAAAAAGCACCTTATACGGAAGAGTGCGAAACAAAACCCCAAAGTGTCTATGGCAGGACAAAGTTAGAGGGTGAGGAACTGGTAAAAGAGAACTGCGTGAAATATTTTATTGTCCGCACCGCCTGGCTCTATGGTGAGGGACGAAATTTTGTAAAAACCATGCTCTCTCTGGCAGATTCTAATCCTGAAATACGAGTGGTATGCGATCAATTTGGATCACCTACCAGTGCATTGGAATTAGCACGAGCCATTGTATTTCTTATGGAAACAAAAGAATACGGAACCTACCATGCAACTTGTGAAGGAGTCGCTTCCTGGTATGAATTTGCCACAGAAATATTTCATCAGGCAGGAAAAAATGTAACGGTAAAGCCTATACTTACCATTGATTATCCTACACCCGCAGTAAGACCTAAGAATTCTGTCCTTGAGAACAGGAAATTAAAAGAATTAGGTTATTCTATGAAGCCTTGGAAAGAAGCATTGCAGGAATATATGAGCACTCCTTGCAAATAAATGAGACAGAAAAAATGAGATAGAAACTATAAGACAGAAAATATAAGACAGAAAATATAAGACACAAAATATAAGACAGAAACTATATCATATGCAAGATAACGACAATATGGGAGGATGATAAAATGAAGACTTATTTGGTAACCGGTGGAGCTGGATTTATCGGATCAAATTATATCCATTATATGTTTCATAAATACCAGGATGGGATAAAAGTCATAAACGTAGACAGCTTAACCTATGCCGGTAATCCAGAGAACCTAAAAGAGTTTGAGGGAAGAGAAAATTACCTATTTATCAAAGAAGATATCTGTAATAAAGAAGCAATACAAAGAGTCTTTCAAACATATGAGATAGACAGGGTAATACATTTTGCAGCAGAGAGTCATGTTGACAGAAGTATCCGAAATCCAGAGGTGTTTGTAAGTACCAATGTATTAGGGACGTTGAATCTGCTGGATGCCGCTAAACTTGCGTGGGAAACAGAAGATGGATACAAGGAAGATAAGAAGTTTTTGCAGGTTTCAACAGACGAAGTATATGGGTCACTGGAAGAAGGAAACAATTATTTCTATGAAACTACACCCATAGATCCCCATAGCCCTTACTCTGCAAGTAAAGCGTCTGCAGACATGCTGGTGAAAGCTTATATAGATACTTTTCATTTTCCAGCAAATATTACACGTTGCAGCAATAATTATGGCCCTTATCAATTTCCAGAAAAGCTGATACCTTTAATCATTAATAATGCATTGCAAGGTAAGAAACTGCCTGTATACGGAGATGGAAAGAATGTAAGAGACTGGCTTTATGTTATGGACCATGCCAAAGCGATTGATATGGTTATGGAACAGGGACGACTGGGGCAGGTCTATAATGTCGGCGGGCACAATGAAAAACAGAATATTGAGATTGTAAACCTCATTATTGAAACTCTGGCGGAATTATTACCTGAAAATGACCCTAGAAAAGCACACATAACAAAAGATTTAATCAGTTATGTGGAAGACAGAAAAGGCCATGATAGACGATATGCTATCGCACCGGACAAAATTAGATCAGAAATTGGCTGGGCACCAGAGACAATGTTTGCACAGGGGATTCGCCTGACCATTGAATGGTATCTTAAGAACAGTGAGTGGATGAGCCATGTAACCAGCGGAGAGTATCAGAAGTATTATAATGATATGTATCAATAACATGATTTTTATCCAAAGTCTTATTGAGTGTAGAAATTTATAATTCATATATATTTATTAAAATGCTTTTATATAAGTGCAGCTTTAACATTAACAGAAGTAGTATGAATTCCTTATAAGACCATGATTTTCGCATGTGCGAGAGATAGGAGTAAGAGATGATAAATACAATTATTCTGGATATCGGTCAGGTGCTGGGAGATTTCTGCTGGGATGGGTTTCTTAGAAATTGCGGTTATGATGAAGAGATCATACAAAAAGTAGGATTGGCTACCGTATTAAGCAATGATTGGGCGGAAGAGGACAGGGGAGTTTTAAGCAATGAAGAACTTGTTCAGCTATTTACGAAAAATGACCCAAGCGTAGAGAAAGAGATTCGCTCTTTTATTGAAAACATTACAAATACGGTGAAAGAATATGAATATTCCGCTGATTTTGTAAAACGTTTAAAAGAGTATGGCTATAAAGTATACCTGCTTTCTAATTATGGTAAGAGAAATTTCGAGTATGCAAAAGAGCATTTTAAATTTATACAGTACGTAGATGGCGGAGTGATTTCCTATCAGGTGAAACATGTGAAACCGGAACCAGAGATTTACGAAGCATTAATTCAGAAATATAACATTATTCCAAGTGAGGCTGTTTATCTGGATGATTCATCCGTTAATCTGGAAGGTGCCAAACCCTACGGATTCTATACAATACAAGTCACAGATTTTGAGGAAGCAGTAGAAGAATTAAGAGACCTCGGAATACGAGTTTAGATAAAAGGATAATTTAGATGATGGAACGCGACGAAATTATAATACGCAATGGGATTGTTCATATATTGGATTCAACCATTGGAATGCCGGTACTATCCGACCAGCTACTTGAACTGGGACCGGATTTAAATGAATTTTTACGTGGACATATTTTCAGAATAGCATCCAGTGATGATATGAAAACTTGTAATTTCAACCAGGAAGAATCCTATGTATATCAATGTATTGCTAACTTTAAGGAAGATGATTTGATACCGGTCAGCCAGGAAATTGGCAGATTTTTATATACCATAATGAATCAGAATATTTCTATTACACCGGCAGATGTATTGGTTGTAACCTATCAGGTGAACAGCACCATGCATTTAGCCATATTAAAAATGAATTATAAAGAATCCTACATTCATTATGCTTCTTCTGATGAAACCGGTAATTACAATGATATTATAAAACAAAAGGTTACGCTGCCTTCCGAAAGTACCAAGCTATCAGAAGCAGCACTGATTAATTTAAGTGATTTTTCCATACAGCTGGTGGAGAAAAAGTATGAAATTAATGGGGTAAAGACGAATTATCTGTCACAGATATTTTTACAATGTCAGACGAAACTATCACAAAAAGCCAAGCTGAATATCATTACGAAAGCTGTAGAACAAATCAATCAAAAGTATTATGAAGATGATTTTGATAAGCATATGGAAACTAAGGCAATCATCCATAATGAATATATTGAACAGGGAGCCATTAGTGTTGAAAGCATCAGCGAAAAGATCTTCCAGGATAAAACAGAACTAAAGGAAGAATTTACGGAGAAGCTAGAGAAATATAACTTAACTACGGAAGAAGTAAAACCTCAGAATAAACAGACCACAAGAAAGTTCGAGAAACAATTCTTAACTACAGATACCGGAATTGAGATTAATATTCCAATGAGTCAGTATAATGATAAACAGTGTGTAGAGTTTATCAATAATCCTGATGGAACAATCTCTGTACTTATTAAAAACATCAGTCACATAACCAGCAAATAACCAAGGATGTATCTATTAACCAAAGAAATGGAGTGATCGTATGAAGAAGATACATAAGAAACTGTTGTTAACATGTTTGATGGCAGCAATGATTGTAATTGCAGCTTGTAGCAAAAAAGATAAAGATACAGTGGAGACAATAACTGCACCAACGGAAACGGAAACTCCTGCTCCTACTACCGAAGTCCCATTAGAGACGCAGCCGGAAACGGAGCCTGTGTATATCAGCGAATCCGATGCTTTAGAGAAAGTTCAGGAGGAGATTGGTGAAAGAGGATATTTCTTTGAGATTTTAGAAAAGGATAAAAGAATTGGTACTAAGACTTATTATTTGATTCAAGTAAGTGATAGTTCTTCACCAATAGAACCCAATATCTTAGCTGACAAGGAGAGCGGCGAACTCTTATGTTATTATGAGGACGGTACCACGGCTCCTTTTGCCGAATTCCCACTGTATACGGCACCTACCAGCGAAACCAGTGAGAGTGGCACTGATTCTGATGAGATAACAAAAGAAGAAGCATTAAGTATGCTTAGCAAGCTACCAGCTAAAACTTTAGGACTTGAAAAAAGTCTTTCAGAATACACGATCGTTGAATTCGATACTTGGACCACTTTTGTTAATAATACCGAATGTTATGGTATTAATGTCTATGAAAAAGTAGGCGGACAGGAACAAACCGTAGGTATCTTCTACGTTGCTCTGGACGGAACTAAAATGTTCCGCTACGACAGCGTCGATGAGATGTTTATAGAGGTGTCAGGCACCGTTAACAAACAGTGAACAAATAGTAAACAAACTGTGAACAAAATCAGGCACCATGAGCAAATTATGTTCATAATTTGTTCATGGTGCCTGACACCGTTTTAAAACGCTTTTTTTAAGTCGTAAATGATATCATCAATATGCTCTGTACCAATGGATAAGCGAATGGTATTTGGTTTAATACCGGAAGCTGCTAATTCCACCTCTGACATCTGGGAATGGGTTGTGCTGGCAGGATGAATAACTAATGATTTAACATCGGCTACATTGGCTAACAGGGAGAAGATCTCTAATCGGTCAATAAACTCCTTCGCTTCTTTTGCACCACCTTTAATCTCGAAGGTGAAGATGGAACCGCCACCATTAGGGAAGTATTGGTTATAAAGGGAGTGATAAGGGTTATCAATAAGCGCAGGGTGATTTACCTTTTCTACTTTTGGATGAGAATGAAGGAAATCAACTACTTTTAACGCATTCTCAACGTGACGTTCTACTCTTAGTGATAACGTCTCCAGACCTTGCAACATCAAAAATGAAGTAAAAGGACTGATGCAGGCGCCGGTATCTCTCATTAACGTAACTCGTATTTTAACGATATAAGCTGCCGCACCGATGGCCTTTGTAAAGCTAATGCCGTGATAACTTGGATTAGGTTCAGTCAGATAAGGAAATCTGCCAGAGGCTTCCCAGTCAAACTTCCCGGAATCAATAATAACTCCTGCAATTGAAGTACCATGACCGCCGATAAATTTGGTAGCAGAGTGAACTACAATATCAGCACCATATTCAATTGGACGAAGCAGGTAAGGGGTTGCAAAAGTATTATCAACAATTAAAGGCAGTCCATGTTTATGCGCGATATCAGCAACTGCCTTGATATCAATAACATTACAATTAGGATTGCCAAGGCTCTCAATAAAGATTGCCTTGGTGTTTGGCTGAATTGCCTGCTCAAAACTACCTGCTTCATCTGCATTTACAAAGGTAGTTGTAATGCCATAATCGGAAAGAGTATTTGCAAATAGGTTATAAGTTCCTCCGTAGATGGTATTAGCAGATATAATATGGTCGCCGGCATGGGCTATGTTTTGTATTGCATAAGTTATTGCAGCAGAACCTGAGGCAGTTGCAAGTGCAGCAATACCACCTTCTAATGCAGCAATTCGTTGTTCAAAAACATCAGAAGTTGGGTTCATTAGTCTGGTATAAATGTTACCGCCTTCTGATAAGCCAAAACGACCTGCAGCCTGGGCTGAATCCGCAAATACATAAGAAGATGTTAAATAAATTGGTACGCAACGTGCGTCTGTTGTGGGATCTGGATTCTCCTGGCCTACATGAAGCTGAAGAGTTTCGAATTTATAATTTCTCTTTTCTGACATATTATTAAGCTCCTTTCATGCTATGTGAGTAATCATATTGAATTACTATGAATTAAATGGAAGTATAAAGGATACGCTTATGAATGTCAAGAGATAAATTTATGAAAGTAAGAAAGATAAATTTAAGAAATTAATAAATAAAGATATAAAATAAAGATATAAAATAAAAGATATAAAATAAAAGATATATAAAAACAACAGGTAGAAATATTCCGGCTCACAAAAAGCGAAAATAATGGAATATTTCTACCCAAATTTATATCATTAGGCCTATAAATTAAATCATTTATATGACATAATCATTTCCAGATAAACTACTCTGTCTGTCCACCAGATCGGCAAGGGTAATATTATCTACAACACTGTTAATTGCCTTATTGAGACTTGACCAAACCTCTAAGGTTGCGCATTCATTAGCCCTGGTGCACTGATTTTCATCGTCATCCAGACAAGCAACAGGGGCAAGGCTTCCTTCGATTAACCGAAGAATCATACCTACAGTGTATTCATCCGGTGCCATAGCCAGACGATAACCACCCTGGGCGCCACGTGTGCTTTTAACGTAACCAGCCTTGCTAAGCTGGGTAATAATCTGTTCCAGATATTTGTCGGATATTTCCTGTCTTGCCGCAATACTTTTAATAGTTATATATTCACCTGTATTATGTTCAGCAAGGTCTAACATTAAGCGTAGAGCGTAGCGCCCTTTTGTTGATATTTTCATAAATGGGCCTCCTATTCTAAATTATATCTATTTAATATATTACCATGGGAATAGTATGTTTTCAACTAAAATAGTAAAATAGTTCTATCTTTATTTTATTATTTCAGAAATTTGATATAATTATAATATAATTAATTATCAAAAGCAGATAGAGATTAAAATATTTGTGTCGCAAACTGGCGACGTGAAATGGAGATAGATATGATAATTCTTGAGAAATGTGTTAAAACCAGATTTAGAATAATTTTTCTTTTGCTTATTATTAGTTCATCCTTATTTGGTTGTAGCTTAATAAATAATAAGGAAACCACACAGGCTACCATGGAAGAAGAACAGAGTGATGCCATTGACAATGAGCAAATCGATTCCAACAAAGAAGTGGAAGATGGAAAAAACATGGAGGATGTACCTGCAGATGATAAACTATCGATTGCTCTGGAATTTGCACAAGACCTGAGCGCTGCTGATTTTGATGCACTTCTTCTGAAATATTCTTATGATGCGAAAATGAAAGAAGCCATGGCAGCTGCGGATACGAAGAAGCTGGTGCTGTTTTATAATGCTGAATATGGGGAAGTGGAAGAATTTAAAACACCTTACAGCATGGTGGTTGGTGCTTATCAGTATGTTATGATACCTGTAAAATGTACCCTTTCAAACTTTAACTATCAGATAGCATTTGACAGTAGCAATCAAATTGTGGGTTTTACCTATGCAGGTTTTTTAGAACGAGATACAACGAGTGAGAATAAGATGCCAAGCAATGTGACGGAAACGGAGTATTCTTTTGAAAACGACGGATATGTATTACCGGGCACCTTTACGGCACCGGTAAAAGGCAGTGATTTCCCTGTCGTGATTCTGGTGCAAGGTTCTGGTCCTAGTGACAGGGATGAGAGCATTTTTGAGAATAAGCCCCTTCGGGATATTGCGTGGGCACTGGCTGAAAAAGGAATAGCATCATTTCGGTATGACAAACGCACCTATTTATATGCCGAGAAGGTTGGTGAGGATACTTCATTTACCATCGAGGATGAAATTATAAAGGATACGGTCACTGCAACCAGAATGATAATGGAGTTAGAGAATATTAATCCGGATAAAATATATATCTTAGGCCATAGCCTGGGAGGGTATGTAATACCTAGAATAGCGGAAGAATTACCGAAAGCTGCCGGCTTTATTATGATGGCAGCACCGGCGGAGCATTTAACAGAATATTTAATGGAACAGATGAAGTATGTTGCAGGGGAAGATGGGACTGTAACACTTCCAGAACAGCAGGCAATTAGCGCAGCAGCAGAGGAACTAGAATTATTAGCGGATCCAACAGAGATACCGGAAGATAAGCTTGTACTGGGAGCCTATCGAGATTACTGGATTGACTTAAGCAATTATAATGCAATGGAGAAGGCAGAAGAAATCACTGCAACCGTACTCGTACTGCAGGGAGAAAGAGACTATCAGGTAACCATGGAGCAGTATAATCTGTGGAAGGGGGCATTTGCAACTTACAGTAACTGGACATTTTTATCTTACCCATCTTTAAATCACCTGATGATGGCAGGGGAGGGAACACCTACTTCGAAGGAATATATGACAAAGTCAAATGTGGATAAACAGGTGACAAATGATATAATTGCATTTATAAATAAATAAAATTTAAATAAACAATCAGGGTATAAATAATCCATAAAGCTTGGTCAATTTTTTGACCAAACTTTATGAAAAGTACTTGACAAAAGAGTAGTTGCTAAATATAATAGAAAAGTACCTTAAAAAGCGGTACAGAATGGGATCTTAGCTCAGCTGGGAGAGCATCTGCCTTACAAGCAGAGGGTCATAGGTTCGAGCCCTATAGGTCCCATTTCTACGGCTAAAATTAGTATGGCGAAGTAGCTCAGTTGGCTAGAGCACGCGGTTCATACCCGCGGTGTCGGCGGTTCAAATCCGTCCTTCGCTATTTTAAACGGTGTCAGGCACCATTAAGAAATTCTTACGAAAAACAAACTTTCGTAAGAATTTTTTAATGGTGCCTGACACCGTTTACCCCCCTTTTCTTTCTTCCGATTATCGTTTATAATGTGGAGGTAGCCACAATCGTTTTTAATAATCATCAAACATGGTATAAGATATATTACAAATTCAGAATATTTATTAGTTACGCAATTATCGATAGATAGGAACAAGAGAAAGGTTAGGTGTTTCATGAGAATAGGAATGGGATATGACGTTCATCGTCTGACCGAAGGAAGGCCTCTGATTATTGGAGGAGTTACAATACCGTATGAAAAAGGTTTATTAGGGCACTCAGATGCTGATGTTTTAATACATGCAATTATGGATGGATTACTTGGAGCAGCAGCCCTTGGAGATATAGGAAAGCATTTTCCAGACACAGACAACACTTATAAGGGGATCTCAAGTATTGAGTTACTGAAAAAAGTGAAAACATTAATAGAGGATAAACTCTATATAATTGAGAATATTGACGCTACCATTATTGCGCAAAGGCCCAAAATGGCTCCTCACATTCCACAAATGGTGGCAAACATTGCAAATGCTTTAGGAATTAAGGAAGGGCAGGTCAACGTTAAGGCAACAACAGAAGAAGGATTAGGCTTTACAGGAGAAGGTGCCGGAATCTCAGCCAATGCCATTTGTTTACTGGCTACGGTTGCAAATTATAGTTATGACGACAGATTCATTGCTGCTACTAATACTAGAGATTGCAGTAACTGCACAGGCTGTGGACATAAATCATAGAAGGTGATTGGTATGGAGTATAGGATATACAACAATGTTAGTGAAATAAAAATAAGCTTAGGGTCCGGTTTTGGAGGGAAGGATTTGTATGAGCTATGGCAGCTGTGTTTTGGAGATACTGATTCCTACACAGATTTCTATTTCGAGTGGAAACTAAAAGAGAATCAAATAGTTTCTATTTATAAAGGTGATAGAATCAGTTCTATGCTGCACTTAAATCCCTATTTGCTCCGTGTCCAGGGCAGACCCGTGCAGGCTAATTATATAGTTGGGGTTGCAACCAGACCGGAAGAACGCCGCAAGGGCTTTATGGGGCAGCTATTAGTACAATCCTTTCAGGAAATGTATGAGAAGCAAATGGAATTTACTTACCTTATGCCGGCAGCAGAGGCCATCTATCTTCCTTATGATTTCCGTATTGTGTACGAACAGGAGCCTTGGAATAAGGACCTTGTAGAAGAGCAAAACCGTCTTGGTGGAGCCTCATCTGCACAAATATATGAGTTGAAGGTTACAGATGCCAAAAATATAGAAGACCTGGTGTCATTTTGCAATGAAATACTTTCTTCAACCTATGATATCTATGTAGAACGTAACCCGTATTACTTTACCATATTATTGCACGAGATGTACAGCTGTGAAGGCGGAATATTACTGTGTTATGAGGCAGACAGGCTCATTGGCTATGCTTCTTATATGGCTGAGGAGAAGGTGTATGTAACAGAAATGATTTATCTGCCTTCTAAGAAAGCAGAAGTATATCATTCGATTTCAGAATTCTTTCATAATGTGATTGGAAAAGAAATATATTTACGTAAGGCTGGTTCTCAGATACCGGCAATTATGGCTCGTATCGTCAACTGGAACTCATTCATAAAATATGTGAAGGCGTCAGAAGATATGGAACTAATAATTAAGGTTAGTGACCCGGTAATTACACAAAATAACGGCGTATATTCTCTTTTGTTTACTAAGGAAGGATGCGTTTCTAAAATCACAAATAAGGCGCCGGAGATAGAAGCAGATACCGCGCAGCTGACCCGCCTTTTCTTTGACAAAATGAGTAGAACTGAACTTTTGGAAATAATAAACGGAACTAAACAGGAAAGTATATTAGCCAAGATAGATAAGATAAAAAAGTATCAAAAAGTATTTATAAATGATGTTGTATAATTATTACAAAATTACGTATTAATTATGTTATATTTATTGATTGACAAAAAGAAAAAGGTTGCATACAATATGTATATAATTAGTCAAAATCTGTTACAATTAAATATAAATGAAAAGCAATGAACAGAAAAGTAATTCATTAGGAAGGCAACAGAGAGAGAATGTCACTGGCTGAAAGCATTCTTAGCTAGAATATGAACGAAGTGCATCTGGGAGCTGATTAGGTGAAGCGCTAGCTTAGCTTAATCCGGAACAGCCGTTACCTGACAAAGAAAAGTAGGAATTAAGCATTGCATTCTTACAAAATAGAGTGGAACCACGGATAAACTTCGTCTCTTGCCAGGAGACGGAGTTTTTTAAGTTTATAGGAAAGTTCGACCAACTTCCCTATAAATCAAAGAGCCCGACCGGCAGGATGCAAACTCGCGCGTAAAGTATATGCCAGCTTTGCTAGCCGCGCTCGGCCAGGGAATGTGCCAAGGCATATTCTTTGTTATTATTTCATATTGGAAATAACCCAAGTTAATGAAATGGAGGTTGATATCATGGGCTTCATAGGATATATTAAAGAAGAAATACAAATCATAAAGGAAAGAGATCCTGCGGTTAAGACATCTTTAGAAGTGTTCTTATATCCAAGCTTTCATGCTATATTACGATATCGAATTGCTCATAAATTATATTTGAAAAAACACTATTTTCTAGCGAGATGGTATTCTCAAAGAACGGCAAGAAAGACTGGCATTGAGATACATCCGGGAGCTACTATTGGAAAAGGATTATTTATTGACCATGGACACGGTGTAGTAATCGGAGAAACAGCGATTGTAGGAGATAATGTGACTCTCTACCAGGGGGTAACCTTAGGAGGTACTGGTAAGGAAAGCGGGAAACGCCATCCGACCATCGGCAATAATGTGATGATTAGTGCAGGAGCAAAAATATTAGGTTCATTTACCGTAGGGGAAAATTCTAAAATTGGTGCCGGCTCCGTAGTGTTATCGGAAATTCCACCAAATTCAACCGTTGTTGGGGTCCCTGGACGGGTGGTTAAGAGAGACAATGTAAAAATACCAAGAGAAGATATGGATCAGGTACATTATCCAGACCCTATTACCTGTGATATTATAAAATTGCAGCAAGCGAATGTAGATCTCATGGAAAAACTATTAGAAGTATGTGACCGCTTGAAGAAGTTAGAAATCTAGAACTTTGAACAAAGAAAAAGGACTAAATAGATAAAAGCAAAGAGCAAAGCGAAAAGTAAAGCAAAAATCAAAACAAAAATTAAAATAGAAAACAAAAATAAGAAACCATAAACAACTTACTGGAGGAAATTATGAAAATATATAACACACTGACTAAGAAAAAAGAAGAGTTTATACCGTTAGAAGAAGGCAAAGTGCGAATGTATGTATGCGGGCCGACGGTTTATAATTACATTCATATAGGAAATGCAAGACCTATGATTGTATTTGATTCCTTAAGACGCTACCTAGAGTACAAAGGATATGAAGTAAATTTTGTGTCAAATTTTACAGATGTAGATGATAAAATCATAAAAAAAGCCATTGAGGAGGGCGTATCTGCAAATGAAATATCGGAACGTTACATCAAAGAATTTCGTACCGATGCCGAAGGATTAAATGTTCTTCCTGCCACATACAATCCAAAAGCCACTGAAGAAATTGACGGCATGGTAGATATGATTTCTACCTTAATCGAAAAAGGGCATGCATATGAAAAAAACGGTACCGTTTATTTTAGAACAAGAAGTTTTGAAGAATACGGTAAGTTATCCAAAAAAAATATTGATGAACTTGAAGCCGGAAGCCGAATTGCGGTAAGCGAAGAAAAAGAAGATCCCATGGACTTTGTACTTTGGAAACCCAAAAAAGAAGGAGAACCTTACTGGACATCTCCTTGGAGTGATGGAAGACCAGGCTGGCATATAGAATGTTCTGTAATGAGTAAAAAATACCTGGGAGAGCAGATTGATATTCATGCAGGTGGTGAAGATCTTGTATTTCCTCATCATGAAAATGAAATTGCCCAGAGTGAAGCATGCAACGGCAAACAGTTTGCAAAATATTGGATGCATAATGCATTTCTTAATATCGATAACAAAAAGATGTCCAAATCCCAGGACAATTTCTTTACAGTACGTGAAATAAGTGAAAAATATTCTCTGCAGGTGCTGCGTTTCTTTATGTTAAGCGCACATTATAGAAGTCCAATTAACTTTAATGCCGATTTAATGGAGGCTTCCAAAAACGGATTGGATAGAATCCTAACTGCTACTTATAACCTGGAACATTTATTAGAGGCAGCTGCTTCAAATGAGATAACACAAGCTGAGACCCAAATTATTGCAGAAATTGATGAACTCAATGAGAAATTTGATGCTGCTATGGAGGATGATTTAAATACTGCAGATGCAATCAGTGCTATCTTTGAGATAGTAAAAGTGGCAAATTCCAAAGTTTCATCAGACAATTCCAAAGAGCTGATTCGTAACGTTTTAGACCGTATATTAAAATTAAGCGATATCCTTGGAATCAAGGCTGAGAAGGAAGAAGGTTTGTTAGATGAGGAAATCGAGCAGTTGATTCAGGACAGACAAAACGCAAGAAAGAACAAAGATTTTGCAAAGTCAGATGAAATAAGAAATCTTTTACTAGAAAAGGGTATCATATTAGAGGATACGAGAGAAGGCGTAAGATGGAAAAGAGCATAG
>JAQZAX010000015.1 GCA_029239455.1 Anaerocolumna sp. | reverse complement strand
ATGAGCCATAGAATGTACAATTCCAAGAAGTGCGTTAGAGAATGCCATACCTGCAAGGCACTGGGCATTATGCATCTTAGCACGTGCTTCCATATCTCCGTTATAAGATTTTTCTAAATATTCACTTACCATCTTAATGGCATGGAGTGCAAGTGGATCCGTATAATCAGAGTTTAAGGTAGAAACATAAGCTTCCACTGCATGTGTCATAGCATCCATTCCAGTGTGTGCCGTAAGTTTCTTAGGCATTGTTTCTGCCAGGTCTGGATCTACTATTGCAACATCAGGAGTTATATTAAAATCTGCTAAAGGATATTTAATCCCTTTTGCATAATCTGTAATTACAGAAAAAGCTGTAACTTCGGTAGCTGTACCAGAGGTAGAAGGAATTGCACAGAACTTTGCTTTCGTACGAAGTGTTGGGAAATTAAATGGAATGCAAAGGTCTTCAAAAGTCGTTTCCGGATATTCATAAAATGCCCACATTGCTTTTGCTGCATCAATTGGGGAACCTCCTCCAATAGATACAATCCAATCAGGCTGGAATTCAGTCATGGCTGCTGCACCTTTCATTACTGTTTCAACCGATGGGTCTGGTTCTACTCCTTCAAACAACTGTACCTCCATCCCTGCTTCCTTTAGATATTCAACAACCTTATCAAGAAAGCCAAAACGTTTCATGCTTCCGCCACCAACAACAACGATTGCTTTCGTTCCAGTTAAGGTTTTTAATGCTTCCAGTGAGCCTTTTCCATGATAAAGGTCTCTAGGTATTGTAAATCTTGACATATTATCTTCCTCCTGAATGATATTTCTATGTTACACACTGCTTTTAGATTGTTCTTAGTTTGCTTTCACTGCTTGTATCTGATATGTATCTTATTTGTCTATATTTTAACAATCACAGAAGCAAAAGTAAAATGCAAAATTATTTTATCGATATTCCATTATCGATATATTATTAATTATTATATAAATCTTGCTTTTTAGCACTTAATTGTTTTAATTCATTAAGTTTATACACATAACTAAATTCATATTTCATTATTATGCATGACAAAAAATGGACACATTTCAATATTAGTGTCAAAAATAAATATATCAATAATGGAATATCGATATTCCATTATTGATATACTTGACTTGTATCAAAACCCAACTATTATAAAACAAATCAAACTCAGAACTTTCCTTTGACATAAAATAGCTGTTGCTAAATTCAGTACAGAATTAACAACAGCCCCTATTATTTATACTCTTTAAATGATACATCATTCTTTGCTTCCGACAATTTGTCGATGAATCTACGCTCAAGTTCTGTAAATTTATAATCCTTAGAATATATAAACATATCCTTAAATCTGTGACCTGAAGCTTTGCATTTTCGCTGTATGAGATTATACCTGCTTAACCATTTGTCCGGTATCGGAGAAACCCACATATAGGTTGTTGGAATGGAACTCAGAATATCATATTGACTGCTCCAATCATAGATATAAATATGCTTTGAATTTTTACTACTATAATTCATCTTACTATTATTGCTTTGCATTAAGTAAGGAATGGCTGTATCCCCATAGGATATCTCCGTATATTCTCTAAGTTCTTTATACTCAACTTTCTCACACTGTGCCAGAGGATGCCCAGCCGACATAAGCGCAAGATGTTCAAATTCCCATATTGGTTCGTAGCAAAGCTGTTTTTCGGTTAGATAATCAAAAAAATAGTTTTCATATTCTGTCTCATAGCGAATAATTCCCAGATGAAACGAACCATCTGTAATATTGTTAATTACCTGAATGGAATTAGTTTCATGGACATTTACATTAATTCCTTTGCTTTCATCCAGGTCTGCCACAAAACGTGTTATGGCTTCTGTGATATAGCTGGCCCGGGGGATGGATATACTAAAGTTTTGGGTATTTGTATTAGCAGATTCAGCCAGCGCCTCCATCTTTTCTACCTGAAGGAGTATATTTCTTGCATAGGACAAAAATTCCAACCCTTTTTGTGTTGGTGTTACCCCCTTAGAAGTACGTTCAAAGATGGCATATCCCAGGGAATCTTCTAATTCTTTCATAACCTTACTTAAAGTTGGTTGCCCCATAAAAAGATTTTCTGCGGCCTGGGAAATAGAACATGTCCTTTCTACTTCAATTGCGTATTTCAAATGCTTTGTATTCATTTAGGCTCCTACTTTCTAGCTAATGCAGATCAAAGATAATTCATTTTTTCCTTAAGATGTTTGGATAATACCGCAAGGGAAGCGGCAAGGTTTTCATTCTGCACAAGTATGTGATCCGGAACTGACAGACGAATGGGTGCAAAATTCCAGATAGCAAGCACACCTCCTGCAACTAGTTGATCACATACAATCTGGGCTTGAGAAGCTGGCACGGTAATAATACCAATATAAACCTTCATGCGCCGGCATAAATCACTGATTTTTTCAGCCGAAATTACTTTTGTACCATTAATTTCTGTCCCAATATAAGCTGAGTTGATATCAAAAGCCGCCACTATTTTTAGCCCATATGTCTTAAATCCCTCATATGTCAAAATGGCATGAGCTAAAGAACCTGCCCCAACCAAGACAGCTTCCTCTGCGTTGTTATATCCAAGAAGATTTTCCATATTTGTAATTAATTCAGTAACAGAAAATCCTGCCTTAGGTTTCCCTTTGGATGAACTTACTGCCGCAAAATCCTTACGCACCTGAACTTCATTGAGATTAAGCAATTCTGCAATCTTAGGCGCTGATACCGTCTCAATATTTTCATTCTGCAACATTCGAAGTTGTTGAATATAATATGGCATTCTTCGCAGTGCCTGTGTAGTTATCACAGGTTTGATATACTCATCCATGGGGACACACCTCTACTTTATCAGTATTTTTATATTGATATTGTAATGCTGCTATATCTTGCTGTCAATCCACTATTCCTCTTCCGGATAGGTCATTTTCCAATCCTTTCGAATCTGTGTCATAATATCCATGACATCTTTGGAATAATTTATATAGACGAAATCCTCTTCCCCTAAAATAGTCTTTTCCATGTCCTCCATTTCATAATAAAGAGCATCCGTACTGGAACCTGCCTGAATCCGTTCTGTCTTACCAGACTCTGTATAGGTGATAACCGCTTCTTCACCTCTTGGATATTCCATAATCTCAATGTAACCTTTATCACAAGAAATCATACCTCTTTTGGGCTGTTTCGAATGAAGCGATAAAGCAACGGTTGCCATTTCCTGTGCATCATTCATCAAAAGAATGCCCACTTGTTCATCCACACCGGTAGGAGCGTATTTTACCTGGGTACTAACTGAAGTTGGCTTTAATTTCATATACCATCTGACAAACGAAATTGCATAAACACCAATATCTAATAGTGCCCCACCCGCCAGATTTCGGTTAAAGAAACGATTCGTCATATCATACTCCTTATAACTACCAAAGTTCATCTGAATCATTCGAACCTCGCCCAAACTTCCAGAATCAATACGTGCTTTAATTTCTTTATGCAGCGGCATATGGTAAATAGTCATTGCCTCTGCTAACACTACCTGCTTTTTTACAGCCAGATTCATAGCTCGTTCCAGTTCTTCACTATTTAAAGTTATTGATTTTTCACATAAAATGTGTTTTCCATGCTCTAATGCCTCCATCATATATTCGATATGTGTATTGTGGGGCGTTGTAATGTAAATTACATCCACTGCCTCATCCTGGAACATTTCACGAAAATCCTTATATATCTTCTTTATCTGATATTTTTCTGAAAATGTCACCGCCTTCTCATAAGTACGGTTCCCTACAGAATAAATTGATTTTCCTGCCTTAGTCAGTGCGACTGCCATTTCATTGGCTACTACACCGCATCCAAGAATCGCCCAATTTAAGTGTTTCTTCTCATTCATTCTTTCCTTCATGACAGTCATTATATCTATAACTGCCACACTCCTTTCATCGTGGTTTTATTTTCCATCAAATGCAATATTCAATGGTTTTGCTTATTCCTACACTTTAGCATCCACAAATTTTGCTTAGGCACTTGTATTAATTTATTTCTAATACTAAATCATTTTATTTTTTAATTGAATCTTATATTTCAATAATCTTCAATAAATTGCATAATTTCTGAAATGACATCTTTTTCATTTGTCCAATGTATATAATGTTCACTATTTTCAAAGGTTATCTGCTTGCTTACATTAGACCAATTTAATAATTCTTGCTGAACTAATTCCCATTCTTTACCACTGTCTGATGACAGAACAAGTAAAGGTATATCTTCTAAATATCCATTTTCAATAACTGTTTTAGCGTTCTCGTTTATATAACGTATTACATCAAGATTATGTTTGTTCCCTAAGTTATTATAGTACATTGCCGCATCAATCTTCTTTATCGCATCGGGAAGTGAACTATATCTCACATTTTCTCCAACAAATGGCAGCTTAATTCCGATAGTTCCAATAAGTCTATTTATACCGGTCACTCGCAATACAGCATTCGTTCGATTGAGCAACAACGAATTAATTTCTGGATCGTCTGCATAGAAATTAGGACTACCTCCATCTAGTAATATAATTCCTTTCACTTCACTGGGATTTTTCTGGGCATATCTTAATGCTTCTAATGAAGCAAGAGAATGTGCTACTAAAATATATGGTGCTGTTTGATTGGATGTTTCAAGTAAATCATGTAGTTCATTTACCAAATTATCAATTTTTCTAGGAATATCTGTTTTTTCACTCCAACCAAACCCTGCATGGTCAAAACTAACTGTTCTCGCATACTTTTGCAGTTTATTTTGTAAATAATAAAAATCAGTATATGCACACGGCGTACCCGAACCTGCAATAAAAACTATGGTATTCTCTCCTCTTCCCAAGCTGTATAAATGCATATCATGTGAATTTATTGAATATAACTCACCAACTGATTTATATTTTTGTATTTCATATTTTTTTATTATTTCTTGCCATATACCGCATGTTATTAATAGACTAATCACTAAAAAAAGAAAAATACATTTTAATTTGCTTTTATTTTTTAAAATTCTCTTCATTGACACCTCTATATATTAATTTGAAAGTATATTTCTATTTTATATAATAGCAACAAAACTTGCCGCTATTTTTAGTGGCGATTGCATTACTACATTCCTTTATATGTCACTAACGCAAAAAACCTCCCCTGTACTTTGGCGAGCTAGGAAGGTTTTTTACTTCAAACTTGGTCAACCACTCTGTGGCGATTGCCTTTTCTAAGTACATTATAACAAACTATCAAAATATATCAAGTGCTTACTTATTAAAATTATTTTACTTTTTACTGCATTTCCATTACAACAACTTGAAAGGGCATAATTTTTATATCTGATTGATCAAGCATAATTTGATCGTAATTATTTAAAAGCACATCCTTAATATCTTCTTGTAATTCTAACGTTATTGAAGCGTTGTTGCAATTGTTAATCACCAAAATTCTTTGATTGTCCCGTACCCTCTCATAAGCAATAACTCCACTGCTTTCCATATACTTAGGCACAGTCTCACCGTTTATGAAAGTTTCTTCCAGATCCTTTCTCTTTCTAACAGCAATCATCTTTTTATAAAATGCTAAAAGTGACTTTGAATCATTATACTGTTTCCTAACGTTAATTTCTTTAAAGTTGGGATTCACTTCAAACCAGGGAATTCCTTCAGAGAATCCTGCATTTTTATTATCTGTCCACTGCATCGGAGTTCGACTATGCTCTCTGGTTTCTATATTGATTTTACCCATTACATTTTCTTCTAGATCTCCCCGAGAGACGTGTTCATAATAATTATTATAAGTGGTCGGATCCTTGAACTCCTCAATTTTCTTCTTTGGGTAATCCCTCATGCCAATTTCCTGACCCTGGTATATAAAAGGAATCCCCTTTAAGAAGAAATTAATTGCTCCTAACATAGTTTTACTATAATAATTTATATATTTTTCTGGGATAAAACGATCAATTGCCCTGGGTAAATCATGATTTTCTATTATATTACACAACAATCCATATCCGTTTGCATATTCTTGTTTTGAAAACAAGAGACTGCGGAGTTCATTTACCATTTCAATCGGATTATTAACCCACTTCTTATCTCTTACCCGATGGTTGGTATGGCAAAAGTCGAAAATAGAGGAAAAATACCCATCTTCACCAAGATATCTTTTTAATTCTTCCGGTTTTACATCATTAACTTCTCCAATAGTAAAGCATTCATAGACATTGAATGTTTTTTCCTTCAGTTCTTTTAGAAATATTTCAATCCCTTCCACATTACTAAAATGATCCCATCCACTTGCTAATCCGTCTTTACCATCCGCAGGTAAATTCTTATAATTAAAATCCTTTTTTATATGGCTTATAGCATCAATGCGAAATCCTCCCAAACCTTTCTCAAGCCATCTGTTTACCATATCATATAGTAATTCTCGTAACTCTTTATTTTCCCAATTTAAGTCTGGTTGTTCTTTAGTAAATATATGTAAATAATATTTGTTTGTGTTCCCAATTCTCTCCCATGCACTACCACCAAAAATAGAACGCCAATTATTAGGAGGTTCTCCCTTACTACCTTCTTTGATAATATAGTAATCAGCATATTTACTATGCAAATCCTCCATTGCCTTTTGAAACCATTCATGTTGATCTGAAGTGTGATTTACTACCAAATCCATTAGTATTTTAATTCCTCTTTTATCCGCTTCCAGTATCAGTTCATCCAAATCTTCATTCGAACCAAAGGACGGGTCGATTTGTTCATAATCAGAAATATCATAACCATGATCCACCATTGGCGATTTATATACAGGGCATATCCAAATAACATTAATACCTAATTCTTTAAAATAATCCAGGTGTTGAATTATCCCCTTAATATCGCCTATCCCATCTCCATTGGAGTCTTGAAAACTCTTTGGATAAATTTGATAACCAATGGTATTATGCCACCATTTTTTATTCATCTTTATACCCATTGCATATCGCAGGTACACCTGCGATACTGCCATAAATAAATAGGTTAAAAGAATCTATTTATGGCAATCCTTTCTTTCATTGTATTTTCTTTCAACCTTTTACCTCAATTTCGCCGCTTAGGCATTATTATAAAAAGCAGAAGACACATGGTGCCGCAAAGCGACATCTCAAATAATAGTGTGAAGATGCTATTTCTTCCACTCTTTCATTTTAAAATACGCATAAGTCCTAAATAACTTTATACATTCTTGCTTCATAGGGTCTTAGTATATTATCTGACGAATTCTCCTCATAATTTGCAATTAAAATTTCCTTTTTGCTTTTTTCAAGTTCTGATGAAAGAGTATATCCTACTTGTTCCTTCGTAAAATTGCATATTACTAATATCTTTGTATTGTTCAAAATTCTTATGTACGCAAATATATTTTTGTGTTCAGGAAATATTAATTCAAAATCTCCGTAAACGATAACTTCATTTTCTTTTCGAAGACGGATTAAACGTTTATAATAGTTAAATATAGAATTTGGGTCATCTTGTTGATTTTTAGCATTAATCTCTACATAATTGGGATTAACTTCAATCCAGGGAGTTCCAGTTGTGAAACCTCCATTCACTTCATCACTCCATTGCATTGGTGTTCTTGCGTTATCACGACCTTTTGCATAAATGGATTCCATGATATCTTCATGAGGATACCCTTTTTCCAGACGATCTTTATACATATTTAAGGTCTCAATATCTTTATATTGCTCTACCTCAGAAAATCTTACATTGGTCATACCTAATTCTTCCCCCTGATAAATATAAGGAGTCCCCTTCATACCGTGTAATAAAGTTGCCAGCATCTTTGCACTTTCTACACGGTATTCTTTATCATTTCCCCATCGGGAAACAATTCTTGGTAAGTCATGGTTGTTCCAAAACAAACTATTCCACCCATCATTATGAAAAACAGTCTGCCATTTATTTAGTACCATTTTTAAATCAGATAAGTCCAACGGTAATAAATCCCATTTTTCTTTACCGGGAATCTGGTCTAAACAGATATGCTCAAATTGGAATACCATACTTAATTCACTTCCATTAGGATTTGAGTACAACTTTGCAATTTCTGGTGTTGCACCCCAGCATTCACCAACAGTAAGTAAATCCTTATCCCCGAAGGTTTGCTGATTCATTTCCCGGATATATTCATGTAGCATGGGTCCGTTACCGGTAATTTCTTCATCGGGTATTTTTCCGATTAATTCAATTACATCCATACGAAAACCACCAATACCTTTATCAATCCAGAAATTCATATAGTTCCAACATTCTTCCCGAACGCTTCGATTTTCCCAATTTAAATCCGGCTGTCTTTTACTGAATAGATGTAAATAATATTGTTTCGTTGTTTCATCCCATTCCCAGGCACTTCCTGAAAAAGTTGAGCCTAAATCATTGGGTTCATGCCCATCAACAGGATCACGCCATATATAGTAATCTCTATATGGATTATCCTTTGATTTTCTAGATTCAATAAACCACGGATGTTCATCGGAGGTATGGTTTGCAACTAAATCCATCAGTATTTTAATTTGTCTTTTTCCTGCTTCCGCTAAAAGGTGTTCCATATCCTCCATTGTTCCAAAATCTTCCATGATATCTTTATAATCGCTGATATCATACCCATTATCATCATTAGGGGATTTAAATACAGGACTCAGCCAAATAACGTCAATTCCTAAATCACTTAAATAATCCAGTTTTTGAATAATTCCCTTTAAATCACCTATACCATCACCATTACTATCCTGAAAGCTTCTAGGGTAAATTTGATATACAACTGAATTATGCCACCATTTTTTTTCCATGTTTTCTACCTCTTCGTCGTGTTATTAGTATTGTTTTAAATGCATGCTTTGTGCATCGGTTCGCTAGAATCTTGACTGATTAAAGACTCTTTATTGTTTTTAGTTTTTACTCTCCAGTAATACCAGAACGCTCCACACTTTCTACAAATTGTCTTTGTAGAATAAAATAAAGGATAAGTAATGGTAAGATTGAAAGAAATGTTCCTGTTAAGCTGATGGATTCATTAATTGCACTAAAAACATCTGCATCATTAGGGTTGTAAACCTGTTCATAGGCAGCCGCAAAACTTCCAAGCTTCATTGGCAGAGTTTTTATAACTGAACCAAAGAACAAAGAGGATTGCGAGGTTTCATTCCAGTACCATACAAAGGAAAATAGCATAGATACAACAATTGCAGGTTTTGCCATTGGTATAGCAATCGTAGAAAACACTCGAAACTTTCCCGCCCCGTCTAACTCAGCTGCTTCATCCAATGACTTTGGATAGCTGCTAAAAAATTGATAAAAGATCAATATAAAGATTGCACTTTTTAAACCTTGCCCTACCGCAGCCGGAAGTAGATTAGGCCATGGGGTATTAATCATGCCATAATTATTGAACATCATATATCTTGGTATTAAAGTAACTTGTGCCGGAATGATAAAAGTAGCTACAATAAAGATAACCCATAACTTCTTAAAGGGAAACTCGAATCTAGCTAAACCATACCCGATGATAGCAGTTGCAATCGTTTGAATTATGGCAGGTGTTATTGACATCAAAAGCGAATTTCTAAAGGTATTCATGAAATCCATGGTTACAAATGCCTTTACATAATTTCCAAGGAAAATACTTGTCGGTACCCAGGCTATTGCAGGATCAACCAAATCTTCGGGAGTCTTAAAGCTATTAATTATCATATATAAGACCGGATATAAGAATAGAAATCCTATTCCTCCCAAAATAGCAAAATACACTAACAAATTTATCTTTCCGATTTTCTCTTTTGATCCAAAGAGATACTTCTTAAATGTATGTTGTGAAAACTTTAGGGCTGATATATTCTTTGAGACTCTCATGCATTATCCCTCCTTCCAAAGCCTTGAAATACCAAATAAACTAGTAATAAAAGTAATAATGTTACCCCAAAATAAATCCAAGACATGGCAGCGGAAAAGCTATATGGACGACCAACTTCAAGTAAATGGCTGGCTATTTTTATATTAACATAATTATAGCTGGTATTAGCTAATTCCATAACTGTATAAATTGCATTTACCATAGCAAGTGGTTTCACAAACGGTACCGTAATTTTCCAAAACTTTTCCCATGCAGTAGCTCCATCAATTGAGGCCGCCTCATATATTTCAGTGCTTACCTTTTGTAAACCTGCTATAAAAATTAATATTTGAGCTCCCGAAAACCATAGAAAGAAAACAAGATTAGATAAGGCAAAGAATATTGGATTTCTAACAAAGCTTGGAAGTCTCATTAAAAACTGATAAATAACTGGATTGAACACAGCTAAATTCATGATATATTTCGTTAATAATTCACTGATAACCGGACCGCTCATAATAATAACCGGGAGAAAAAATACTCCTCTAAAAAATGAACGAAGTGGATATTTACGATTTAGTAATAAAGCAATTATTAAGGAAAAGACGATAATAATCGGTGTAGCACTGAGTGCGAAATATACTTCATCAATCACGTTGGTTTTAAATGATGTATCAACATTAATCGCTTCGTTGTAGTAATACAACCCTTTGAATTTCATTAGAATCCCATCTGTAGTAATCTGTAATTCGTTCATGCTAAGTTTTATGGAATAAATGGCAGGATACAAGGTAAACACAAGAAATCCAATAATCCATGGAGAAAAAAATAAATATCCCGTCAAAGAATTACGTTGTTTTATTGTTAGAGAGTGTTTTTTCTTCTTACTTTTCATTCTTTGTTTCCTACCTTTCTATCACTGCAAAGCCAAGTGCTGGTACTGTTCCATTATCAACCTTTAAATCCTTAGTTGTATAATTAACATAAATATTAATTCCATTATTATATAGAATCCTTACAACACCTGGTGTTATAACTTTATGCTCTATCATTTTGGCACCTTCAACCGGTAACAAAGCTTCATTAATTCTTTGATGAATATTTAGAATCGAATTTTTCCAATCATCGAAGTTAACCGTAAAAAGATCTACTTGAGGTGTGTCTGTAAGTTCATAATTTAGAGCTTCTGTTATAATAAAAGAAGGGTAAGTTCCATATTCAATCATTTTAAGAATACTGTTGGTTGAATAATAACCCTGATTAGCATATGGTGCATAATAATCGATACTACCTTTTAATACGATTTGTAGGAAAGGAACCGTATCCGTCTCATATAAATATTGACTATTCACCATTGGAACATTGAAATATTCGGTGGTATATTGCCATAGATATTGATTTGGACTATACAGTGCTAAATTATCTTGGGTCAATGCTACTGATTCCTCAAATAACTCTTTCGTTTCCTGCCTTGTTACCCAATGGTTTCTGGTATAATCCGCATAAAGTCGGTAACCGAGGTTATCATAAGCAAAGGCAAAGGTATCTAGTTTTTCTCTACTGTCCTCTAATAAATTAAGTACAATAGAAGGTTTTATAAAAAATGATTCCGGAAACATCAATTGATTATCCGCTCGTTTGATTCTAGCATAGGATTTAGATATCGTAACTAATGATTGCCTAGCTTTATTCAATTGCTCTGTATTCGCTGTAACGGGGTTCAAGTATAAAAATAATCTTCCACTATTCTCCTCTAATCTTTCCTTCAAGGAAAGAAAGTCGTTCTTCTTTCCAACCCTTGACTCGAAATCAAGTTCAGCAAATTTTGCACCGTTAATACCGCCATCCTGCCATCCCTTATAGGCCATAGTTATATTAGTGATACCTTCACCATCCAGTTCGGTCAATATCCTCTCAGCTTCCTTGGTTTTTGTAAATACTTTAAGCGGATTATATAAAAATCCTTTTTTAACATCTGCACCAATTAAATCTAAGTGTAATGGAACTGAATTATCAATACGTTCTGCTTTTAATACCCCTTTTTCTTCCAATAATTCTCGATAGTACACTGCCATTCCAGAATAATCTGCATTCTCCCCTGCAAGAAAATAAAAACTGATTTGGGGCTTCATCTTATTCGCTGTTTCTTGTGGTTTATAGATACCATTACCTGCTTTGGTTGTAGGATGCATATAGCTTTGTCTATAATCGAATCTTGCACAAACCCAATTATAATTTGTCGTAATACCAGATACATTTGCCATAATTGTTGCATATTCTTCACCCTCATCTAAAACAGCTAATACACCATTGTGCTCTGGTCCATGTACAATACCGTAGATCGGCATTAAAACTTGTGGTTCCTCTACTAAGTAATCATCACTTCTAGAAGCCATCATACCACTTGCTGACTCCAATAAATCAATCCCCATGTCTGCTCCATATACCTTTTTTGAAAACCCAGAGGAGTACTCCATTGCTGTTCCATAACGTAATAAAGCTCCGGATCCATCAGGTACAAACATATAGCCATCAATTTCTGCTTCTTGAGTCGTACCAAGAAATGGAATAAAATATAAGGATTTAATTTTAGAATTACCATTTTCTTTCAAGCTATCTTCTACTACAGAAAAGGTAAGGTGATCGTCTTTTAATGTCATGGTAAAAGCTAATTCAATTCCTAGTTTTTCAGCATTCAGCTTGCACTCCAAGGTATCTACATTCCATTGGTATTCCTTTTTAATTTCAGATGCTGAAAGGCTGACTTTTTTCTCAGCTTCCTTTTTATCATAATATTCTATGGTACAAAGTGAATTTGCCATGCCAAACCAGGACTTATTCAAATTATCTGGCTTATCAACTCCTACAAATCCCCATATGTAACCACTTCGTTTATCCACGATACGAATAGAGGCATTTTTTTCATTAAACCAAATTTCTAACGTATCGTTCTCCAACTTTTTCTCAAACTCATCAAGCGTTACTAAGCCTTGAATTTTTTGATCTGTTTTCTCTGCTTGTGTGTGCCTGTTAGAATTTATTTCAACTACAGATGTATCCGGAACGTTAAATACATAATTAGTCTCTCTTCTACCAGCCGCCTGTACTATAACAGCTATGCATAATACAAACAATGCTAAAATTCCAATCTTAATAAAACGCACGATACATCACCTCTCCTCCTACTGCTTCTATAAATTCCCACACCTGTTTCCATATAATATATAGTACAGCTATTGCTATAACAGCTATTATCATGAAAAATAGTGTAATTAGTAAATTTTTTATAACCTCTTTGACTGTGTAATTATGAATTTCCATTACACCCAAGAACAAAATGGCACCGGACCAGCTTATAAAAAATCCTGCAGAAAATTGAACAATAAACTTTTCATTCAAAGTTAATATATAAGTTGATAGTAATGTAATTGGTGTCAATAAAAAGTATGGTGTTAAAGCATATGCAGTTCCAATATAAACACTGCGTAAGGTGCCCTCTCCTTCATTTATGGAGCTTACCATATAATTTCCAACAACCCATAGTAAACATGGTATAAAGAAAATTGCAATAACTGATATCAGTGAAGTATCTTTTGCATCGGAATTGTTAAATATGAACCCTCTAAACAGCACATCCCATAAAAACACAAGGAAAGAGATAAAATAAATAATGGTAGCAGAAAGAACAGATCCCTTCTCCCCGCGTTTTATATAATAAAAACTGTCAATTGGATGACGCAAAAGATATTTTACAAATAATAAGTCCTCCATTAAACGACTTCTCTTTTTTATATAATTTCTTTTCTTATTCCATATTTTCCAGAATACATAAAGAAGGAGCAAGCCTGTTATAATATAGCCAATGTTCTGATTCAGCCATACATCTCTGATTTCCCAAAAGGCTTCTGAATAATAGGTATGATTATCGGCTATATAAAAATGTTCCATAGCTTCTTTATAATTTTGTTGATAATACAAGGTCTTTCCATAACCATTATGAGCAATTCTTGACATGCCATTTAATTTAAGTAAGGATGCCCACGTATCCTTACTATCAGTATAATTACCACTTTCAAGCTGAATAATAGCCTTATGAGTTACTACGGCAAATTCCGTTGGATAATAGACTTGAATTAATCCTCTTTCATTGTCTAGTACATAGATAAATCCCTCGCTATCCACGTCAATTGCGCTCGCATAAGTGAATAAACCATTTCTTTCACTAGTAACGGCACGACCTCCAAAAGAAAAGATTAAATTACCTTCACTATCATATTCATTGATAACACCTGTATAAGTAAGTGCATAGCTATTACCATAAGGACCTGCAGCAATATCAACAAAGTTCCATTCTTGAACCATACTCTTCGTTTTATCGAGAATATCTACACCGGCTAAATTATGTAATTTTACATTATTTTCGCCTGAACTTTCTGCTTCTCTCCACGCATAGGTCACTCCCGCATCTTGTGTAACACTATATAATAAATCCCTATCCGTAATATCTATGTTTTGAATTGCTCTTGGTGTACGAGTAAAAATTCGATCTAACTGTGCCTGTGTAAATATTAATTCTTGAAGCTTTTCTAAAAAAGAGATCGAAGTGGAATTCGCAGCAAAATAACCTTGAAATTCACCGTCTGCATTAAATTGCATAACCCCTTCATAAGAACCTTCACCGGTTACATAGATTACATTACCTGAGGTAACTGCTACTCCTGTCGGTTTATATCTGCTTCTGGAGCTAAATAAATAACTGCTCGGCCTGCCAATCTCCATTAGCAGATCTCCATCTTTCGATAGTACAAAAACACATTCTGCATCGTAGTCTGCAACATAGATATTACCTGTATCATTAACAAATAATCCCTTAGGAGCTTTTAATATCTCTTCTCCGATGAAGTCGACTGCGCCTGTTTTCTTATTATAAACTACAATTCTGCTATTGCCTGTATCCGATATATAAATCAAGTCACCCTTAATAAATAAATCAGAAGGTTTTGTTAATCCAAATCCCTGCAAATATACCTGTCCAGGCAAATAAGCATCTTGCGTCCGAATCCATTCTCCGTCTACTGATATGGTATATGTAAATGTTGTTCCTTCACTAGCTTGAACAGGAATTGGTGCCAGAGCAATACATAGCAGTATTAATACCGCAATTATTTTTTTCATTTCCGCGCCTCCTACTTTAAGCCTGAATGAGCCATTGTATTCATTACCTGAGATTGCAGTATAATAAACAAAATGAGATTTGGTAAAAACATAATAAGTGTAGCAGCTGCTGCTATACCCTGACCAGCTATCACATTTCCAGAAGTATTACTAAGTGTTGTCATATAGAAAGAAAACGTTTTTAATGTTTCTTTATTGATATACATAGTAGACGCTTCTGTACTGTTCCATGCCGTTTGAAAAGCTAAGATAGCTATCGTTGCTAGAGCAGGCTTAATCAGTGGTATTATTATTTTTGTAAGTATTTTATAATCGCTCGCTCCATCAATAACCGCGGCTTCCACAAGTGCACTTGGTATTTGGTCAATGAACTGCTTTACCAGGAACAGACCAACCGGCATAGCAAGAAGTGGTATAATATTAGCTGCAAAATTATTCTGCAATCCACTGTAAACGATAACAAAATATCTTGGTATTGCTACTGCTGTAGCAACAAACATAAGAGCTAAATTATTAATTGAAAAAAGTATCTTTTTTAGTTTAAATACTTTTTTTGATAATACATAACCCGCCGCTGATGACATTAATAAGGTTGATGCCATTACCAGAACGGTTGAAATAATACTATTAAATAAGTATCTGGATGCAGGTACATTGGTTTTCGAAGACACACTAAATAACTGGATAAAATTATTCAGTGTAGGATTTTTTACAAAAAACCTTGGCGGATAAGCAAAAAGCTCATCAATTGGTTTAAATGCACTCATTGTAATAAATATGATAGGCAGCAGCATAAAGACAGCAAGGGGAATGAGATAAAGATAAAACTTTATTTGTCCCTTGTTAAATCTCTGAGGATTAACACCGCTTGCTCTTAATTTACTTCGTTTTCTTTTTCTCTTCATAAATACCTCCTTCCTAACAGCTTATCATTCATCAGAACTACCAAATAACTTATTTGCTCCAACAGAAGCAAGTCGTATGATAATTAATAGAATTACAGATACAGCTGCGGCATATCCCATCTCATAACGAATAAATCCATAGTCTTCAATATGAGTAACAATTAATTGTCCAGCATAGTTTGGCGTTGGGTTGGTGCCTGATAATGCCACACCGACACCACTTGAGGTAAAGGTGTTAACGATAGCCATAACCGCACCAAAAAGCATTTGGGGTTTGGCAGATGGAATTGTTACATAAATAATTTCCTGGAAGCGGTTTTTTACTCCATCAATATATGCAGCTTCGTAAAGTTCTTCATTTAAATTCATAATACCTGCTAATATCGCAAGAAAACCTATACCCATACTACTCCATAAGGTTACAATAATCATAATTGTCAGTAAATATTTATCGGATTGCAACCACAAAACAGGTTTATCAATTAATCCCATTTGTAAGAGAAAATAGTTTAAATATCCGCTTTTATCACCGTTGAATATTACACCCCATACCGTGCTCAGTAAAATACCACCAGTCATAGATGGAGAATAAATAATGATTGCTAAAATAGTCCTTGGTAATTTAGTTAATTGGGATAAACTCCAAGCCAAAAAGAAGGAGAGAATATATCCGCCAATTCCAACTATGATTGCATAAACAATTGTATTTGGTATAACCTTTTGCATGAACACTTTATCGTTCATAAGCAAACTGATATAGTTCGTAATTCCAATAAAGCTTGGAAATTCAATTGTATTAAAATAAGTAAAGGATAAGACTACTGCCGCAAGGACGGGTATTATAATAAATAGTGTAAATAATAATACATAAGGAGATAACAATACTCCATTAGAATGTTTCTCTAAAAATTTCTTCACTTTTCACCCTAGCCTTTCTCGGTTTGAATTCAATATCAGGATTACATAAGTAACAATATCATTCATCGTTTAGATTCTTTAACTCTTGCCGCAACTTTTCAATGGTATCCATTGGATATTCTTTTATTATGTTGCCTTCCTCACCAAGGAAGTTAAATTCTTTTAACTTTCTAGTAATTTCTCTGTCTGCAGCAATGGTCGAACGATCTATAGATTCAACGAGCCCTTTTCCATTAGCAACTACATTATTCCATATGTTACTTGATTCTCTTTCCACCATATATCCAGCTGGATGTCTAGCATTTTCTTTTTGATAGGATAGCTGTTCTAAAATAACTTTTTTATGTTTATCTGAATATGGCAATTGTGAAAAAGCTTTCAAATTGGCAGTATTCCATCTGTATTGAACACCGTATGTACTTTCTAATGAATAAGCAAATTTAACTTGCGTCTCATCAGACAACCACCATTTCAAAAACTGCCATGCTTCCTCTTCTTTATCCGTATTTTTAAATATCATGCTTGCAGTATTGTCAGCTGATTGGTACCGCAGGATGGAACCATCCTCCTGTCTTTGACCCGGTACTACGGCAATATCCCATTTTTCTACCAATTCAGGCGCCGCTACCTGGAGCTGAATATATGTTGAAAAACCATTGATACCAATGGGTACCTCCCCATAACGGAAGCTGTTATAGAAATTTGCAACATATTCTTGCAGCGCATAAATTTGGAAAAGTTCTGTCATTTGTGTGAAGCCCTTAATTGTTTCTTCTTTACTAAATGCAGTACTTAATCCATCTTTCTCATAGAATGCTCCTTTGTTCTGATATAAAAAAGGACCTGTAGCATTAAATGTTTTAAACCCTAAATTATTCGATAAAACAGTATTAAAATTCATTGAATAACGAAGAAGTTCAGGCATCATATACTGAACATCATCCCAGGTATCAGGGATATCTAATCCTAATTTATCTAAAATATCTTTACGATAAAAAAGCACTTGGAAATTTATGCTGTCAGCTGCACCATACACCCCTTTATCATAAACAAGGGGAGTTAAGGATTCTAAGTTATACTGCTCATTATAAAACTCAAGGAACTCTTTGTAATCCAACAAATTCTTTGCTGCTCCTCGAATAGCGAATTCATATGGTGTATAAAAGTTTAATCCTAATGCAACATCTGGATTTGTACCCGTTGCATTTGCCAAAATTAGTTTTTGCTCATTTGGCATAACCGATAACTGAATATTCGTACCGTATTTTGCATTATAATCCGAGTCTACGATTTGCTGCAGTATTTCTGTATAGGGGATGGAAAGGTTAACCCATACTTGCAATTCTTCTGCGTTTGAATTATAATCAGCAGAATAATTAGCAGTTGCAGCATCTTTTCCAAATGTTCTGGTAAAAGATTTCGCAGCTTCAGAAAGAGATGTAAAAACTGACACCTCATCTTTTGGTAATTCAGTAGAAGAAAAAATATAAATCCGATCAAGACTTAACGGTTGTGCAGTTATCTTTGCAAGAACTTTTCCCAACGCACTACTAACTGAATTATCGCCTTCATTTAATAATTCTGTTTTATTCGGTAAGGTTCTTGGTTCTTTTATTAACGTATGTATCGTTTTTGAAGCATAAGTCAAATCATTGGCATATACAGGTTCAAAGCCAGTACTATCCCAAAGATATTGATATAGTTTATCAATTCTATCTGCACAGACTAACAGTTCATTTGGAACCTCCGGCAAATAAGTATCCATATCCCAGGTTCTATTTTTATCAGAAACACCGGCTGTCATTTTCTTTAAGTCCATACCCATATCCGATATTTCCTGCATAATACTTAACGTCTCGTAATATGCTTCTTCCATTGGCCCTATAACAGCTTTCATCGCTATTGTGTGTTTACCGCGTGTTAGGTAAACACGTATATTATCTTTGCCATCGTTAAGTATAAAATTTTCATATTCGTTTAAGTTTGTAGGTGAAAAAGCGACTGATGTAAATTCATTAAATGGAACCTTGCCATCAATCTCGATTTCTCTAAAAGTAACTTTATTTGCTTCCGAGTATTGGGAATACCGGAAACCCAAATTATAAAATCCTTCCTCTTTTATTTCAAATTCCCATAGGATTTTTTGTCCAATTTTAGACCAAGAGGTCTCATCTACTACATTCATTTTTCTCGTATAAGTATCATAAGGTGAAAGTACCGGATTTTTAATACCTTTTCCTCGTATAAATGAATCAGATTTTACATTATAAGTTTCTCCTTCAATAGCAATTAAATCCTCTGGTGTACTATTAGAAGTTACATTTTTTAAATAAGCTTCATAACTTTCATAATTATCTTTTTTTACAATATAAGCAGCCTTTATGGTTAGATCTTGATTTTCTGTTATAATTGTAATTTCTTTCGTTGCTTTCGTTAGCGGTAGTTCAAGATTTGATTTGCTTATTGAATTACCGTTTTCAATTGCATTTTTAACAAAGAAGTCCACACTTACTTGGCCTCTATTTAATTCATTACCATATCTGTCTGTATCATATTCTCCTTCTTCATCTGCCCAAATCATCGGTATGAATGCATTATAATCCACACCGTCAAGACCAACTATCAAAGAACAGTCCATATACTTTGCATCCACTGCCTTATATTCTAAAAATAGTTGATACTCTCCCTCTTCCTGTATCTGTACCGGAACATTCAATGTGCTGCCATGCTTTAGAAGTAGTAAATCTGAAGTAATTTCTTGCTCATCCACTTTCATTTCTGTTAAGGGAACTTCATAAATAATTTTCTTTTGATTTATGTTAGTCCAATTTAAGGTACCGAAAGAATTATCACGTAACGCTGCATTAGAATAGGTATCGCCATATCTTCCAGAAAAAATTATCGTTAATATCATCATAACACTTATTGTTGCCAGGCTAAGTAACCCCATAAACTTACTTTTTCTCTTCATATGAAATTCTTTCCTCCTTCCCACTAATTTCATTTTGCTTTTCTTGTGACTTTATTTTTTTTCAATTTTATATGTATTCTTATTTAAAGGTGTCTTAAAAGTAAGTAATACTTTTTACCTTTTAAGACACCTTTATCATTGTTTTAATTACTGAATTGAAGTAAGTTTTTCTTCAAATTCATTCCAATAACCTTGGATTGCTTTTGTTGCAACGTCATCTAATTCTGCTGCAACAGCTGCTGCATCTTCTATACCATCTCTAACTTCATTACCTCTTGGAGATAAATATTCATTACTTACCTGATCCCATCCGGGAACAATTTTAGATAAATCAGCACGGAACGAATTATTCATATTCTCATACATATAAGCAATTCCTTCTGAAACGTTCTCTAAAGCTATAAATCTATCTGCAACCTCCGGATTGTTTGTTGTAGGAATGTAGAACTGTTCTTTTAAAGCATAATCATCAGTGTCTCCAGTTTCATACATGTTAATTCTTTCCAAATTACCCTCTTCGCTATAAGTAAAATAACGGGCAACTTCAAAAGCAGCTTCTGGATTCTGTGTAGAAGAAACTACCCAGCTATTATCAATGTGCATAGGTAAATGTCCCTCTGCATCTCCAGCTTGAGGCCATGGCCATAAGGTCCATTCAAAGGATAAATCCTTTAACCATGAAACATCCCAAGTACCTCTGGGGTCTGTAAGAATTTTGCCCATCTTGAATGCCATATGTATATCATCTAAGTTACCTTCTCCAAACTTCTTTACATAGTCGTTACTATCTCCATCTACATTAGAGTTTCTCAAAGACCATGCTTCCAAACCAGGATATGCTCTCAACTCAACCATTAGGTTTACTGCATCTACCCATGTTTCTGAGGTTTTGAAGGTTTTTGATGCCATATCATAGCCGTAATAGGAAGCGTCCGGGGCCATAGAACCTGAAAAAGTCTCATCAATACCCCATAAGATTTCAGTTCCTGAAAATTCGTTTGTAGTTCCTTTTTTCAAAAACTCTTTATAATCCTCTGGTGTCCAGTTCAATTCCGGTAAATCTAAATTAAGTTCTTCTAATAAGTCTGTATTAATAAAAACAGTATTAAAATGTGCCTGCATAGGTAATGCATATAATTTACCTGAATAGGTATAGCTATCTTTAATAGGTTGTGGAACATAAGAATAATCTTCATCGTCTGCCACATAGTCATCTAAAGGAAGTACCCAGCCTTGTGATACATAGTAATATATTTGAGATGCATCATCAATTACAACATCCGGCATTGTTCCTGCAGCAGCTTGTGCAGTCAAAAATTCTGAAGTACTTATATCGTAGGTTACTGTTTCAAGCTCAATATTAGGATAATAATTATTGAAATTTGCGAACAAGTTATAGGTATCCGTACTTCTGCCGGAATTTACAGCTACTATAACCTTTCCACTTGTCTGATAACGTTCATCTGTTGTATCTTCCGCTGTATCTTCTGATGAACCAGCATCTTCATTAGCAGAGTTAGCATCTGTAATATTCTCCGCTCCTTGCGTAGGTTGCTTTTCGTCTTTTTTGCACGCAGCAAATGACATAATACACAACAGTAACACCATAAATAAACCCAATACTCTTCTTTTCATCTTCTCTCTCCTTTATAATTTATAATTAGTGGATTTAAGTTTAAATTCTTATGATGCTATTCCATATACTTTTTAGCTACATAATTCTTTTAATTTTAGTCCAATAATTTCTACTGAATAATAACCATAGTCCAGTATTCCAATGAAGGTAGTTCAAATAATACATATTTACCAGCTTCATCATTTCCAACTTCAAAGTCAACCAATTCAAAAACACCTTGTTTGTAATCAGGTGATGCCACGCCTACTTGAGTAGGTTCAATTGAAACATAATGTTTTACTTTTCTTCCCGTAAGTACTTCAGGAGCTGTCTGTGTTCCCATCTCATCTACCCATGCAACATGACTTGCTTTGATAAAATTAATAAGGTGGATAATTTCCATGCTTTGATCTTTTATTTTTGTAAATGACCATATCTTACCAACTTCACTGTTGTACGAGGTTAGAGTATCATCCACATATGTCTTTACTACCTTTTCTTCCAATCCGGGTCCTCTTAGCAAATTCTCATAAGCCACCATAAAAGAGTAGTAATTTCGTAAATCTCCTGCGAGTTCATCATTAACTTGCAGCGTACTGCCGGGGTAATATTCACCGGATAACATACCGGTATCACCAAGCTCCAGATGACTGCCTCCCGAAGCAAGAAGCACTGCATTGGTATAGTTGACACCTGCAGTATTAAAACTGCCTCCGCTGCTTTTCCTTTTTTCATAATTCATGTACGCTGCAATAACCGATCCTCTTTGTCCTTTTGTACTACGGTACAGGTTATCTAACGCAATCTTTAAAGAAGCATATGTATCATGATCACCAGGCCACACTTCCATATAAAGTATGTCATAAGCCACTTCCTTTAGTTGCTGGCTCATTCCGTAGCCCGAAACCGGATTAAACAATACCTTCGTATTTAGTTCTCCGCTCAAACGATTCAAAAGACTGGCATAGGTTTCATTTAATTTCACTTGATTTCCGTCATAATCATAGAGATTACCTCTGCTGCCTAAAGAATCTACTTGAATTCCATCATAGGGAAATACTTCAAACAACTCTTTATGAACCTTCAGATAATGATCCTGCCAATCTTTGTTCGCCGGATTAAACAGCCACAATCTTTTTGTTTCCCAATGAAGTCCGCTTAAATCATGATTATCTTGGTTTGCGTGTTTGGCATCCTTAAATAAACCCCATTCTTTTTTAACTCCTAAATCCTCAAAATTATCATAAGCGCCGAAGATTAAATTATAAATAAACGAATTCATATTATATTCGTGTCCGATTTCTATCATGTCCAACACAGTTTTTTGCGAAGCCTGTTTCCAAGCTAACGTATTCCATTTCTCCTCCGGCGTTTCAACCGTACCAGCCAACGGCTTATCATGTCTGTCAATTACGTCATAATAGAACAATCCATTAATATGATGTTTTAATAAACGCAGAAGTACCTCTCTGCTCTTTTCCTCTGTTCTCACTTCCATATTTGTCAAATATCCATATCTAGGAAACATATACCAATCGGATGACACATCAATGGCAGTCATTTCAGCATCTAGCAAAGTTTCATCATCGTATAAATATGCCTCCACCGCGTATCCTTTAAAATCCTCATCAGGCATAGCGAAAACTAATTCTACATCTTTTTCTTCTCCTGAATTTAATACAACCTCATTCTGTTGTTCGTCAATACTTTGATTAAGATGCTTTACCGTTACTCTAACTAAACCATTCACTATATCATTATTAGGGTTTTTTATATGCAAAATAACTTTTACCGTCTCACCTGGCATATAAGCACTTTTATTGGTATAAATATCGCTAATATATTCACCATAGACCGGAATAGTTTCCAATTCAGTTTTAGTATCTGTTGCATTTGTATTTTCTGTATTGCCTACATTTTTGTCATCAACCTCATAAACCAATCCATCAGACTTCATCCCTTCTGTTCCTCCTTCATTTAGATTTTTTTTACACCCAACAACCAATACTGCAACCAATAGTAGTGAAAGAATTAAAAAATACTTTATTTTTTTCATTTTTTACCCACCTCATATCGCAAATTTACCTGCGATACTGCCATAAATAAATAGGTTGAAAGAATCAATTTATGGCTTTCCTTTCTTAAATTATATTTTCTTTCAACATCCTCCTCTGTTATCTCTTATTTGTATTATTTTAATAGAAAGCTAAATAAACAATAAACATATCCAAAAATACTATTGTAAACATCATTATTACAATTCTACATTATTTACATAATAATGCGATACCTTTTGCGCATTAGTTCTTTGCTGAGATTATAATAACACATTTATTTTATAATTTCAATAACTTTAACGCAAAAGTTGCTCTAAATTTATATAAATTTAGAGCAACTTTTAATAAAAGTAAATATTAGTAGATTCACACCGTAGATGTACCATTATATAAGTTTTTAACAGTATCCCGTATCATTAACTTTGCGGATACCCTTATATTATTTCTATCTAACTTTTCGTTATTTAGAATACTCACCAGCTGTTTTACAGCTAACTCTCCTTTTTCTGAAGGATTTTGCCTTACTGTAGTTAATCTTGGTCTTATATTTCTCCCCAGTATATTATCATCAAATCCTACTACCGATATATCATCAGGGACTTTTAAGCCCCGGTCGTAAAAGTAATTAATCGCTTTAATTGCATAAAAGTCAGACGCAAAAAAGAGTGCAGTAAATTCACCAATCCGATGATAGAGCTTTTCTAAACTAGCATTAAGTACTTCTGGAACACTATCTAATTTAATATAATTCTCTTCACTACAATTAATATTATGATCCTTAAGAGCCTGATAATAACCCTTCCAGCGTTCTTCATCGACCCCTATTCTATTGTCTGATAAAAATGCTATCTTTGTATGGCCTTGACTAATGATGTAATTTGTCATATCATAAGTACTTTTCATATCCTCCAAACCAACGTTAACATAAGGAATTCCATCATCATAGAAATAACAATCAATAAAAACAATTGCTTTTTCTGTTTGTTTTTTTATACTCTGACAATCATGGGCATGAATACCTAATAGAATTAATCCATCAACACTCCAAGTAGCAGTTAATTTTAATATATCTTCAACATTATCTGAAGAATATAGCATCATATAATAACCAGCTTCTCGAATTTTTGTTTCTAAGGCACCTATTATTTCACTGTGAAAAGGATCCTGAACAGCATTCTTTTCTTCTATTTGATGATATTTCATTATTACACCTATAATCCTAGATGAATTCTGAGCCAAGGTTCTAGCACTCATATTAGGTATATAATTATTATCTTTAACAACTTGCATCACCATTTCAATTGTTTGTTGCGATACCTCTTTGGTTTTACCATGTATCACATTTGATACAGTAGTAGGACTCACACCTATTTTATCTGCCATTTCTTTAATTGTAACCATAAAAACCTCCACATGCTATTATATATTAATAAGTTAATAATCTCCATCACCTGCCAAGTCAAAACTTTTCGTTGAAATATGTTTCGACATAAACTCAAATATAGAAAGCTTAATGCAATTTGGTATGTTCATGATAGCACTATTGATTTCATTTATTTGATTTGTCATTAAAGAAAAAACCTTCCCTGTTCTTTGGCGAGTCAGGAAGGTTTTTTACTTTTCCACTGGTCAACCACCCTGTGGTGATTGCCTTTTCTGATTACATTATAACAGATTATCATAAAATATCAAGGGTTAACATACTGAATCTTAGCCTTACAGTGCTTAAATACTTGCAATGAGATTATTAAAGATCATAAGCACTTAGATTAATTTTTCTGCGCAATGTATAATGAATAATGAAATTCTTCATCAACATAACCTCCATAATTATTTATAATATCTTCAATTTCATTATCCATTTTTATAATAATATTCGCCTCTAACCCATCAAGAATAGATGCAAATGCAGGTACTGATTTCACAGCTTTTAAGTATTGACTTGGACTATTTTTTATTTTATGAGTATAATCTAGTTGACTAATGATATGGAACAAACCGTTTTTTTCTATCTCTATTTTTCTTTCATCATTGTTTAATACTCCGGTATGTGCCAACCTTTCCGGCTTTTCTTTGTTTGTAAAGTATTTCGCAGTGTATTTTTTAACAACCCTATTTACTTGGTCATCTATATCTATTGTAATAGGAAATTTATGACTAGATGGTTTATACCAGAATAAAACCAAATACCCATTATCCTTTAATAATTCATAGCATTTTTGATATTTTATATCTTTGTTTATCCAATGAAATGCTTGAGCCGAATAAATCATCTCATATTTCAGGTCTTCTGTACAATTCCACTCTTCAAATGATGACACATCGATTGTAACATTGGAATAATCCGAGCACTTATCTCTTAAGATTTCCGCCATGTCTTCACCTATTTCTATTGCTCGAATTTGATATCCCTTGTTCGCAAACTGTATCGTGGCTTTTCCTGTCCCCGCACCAATTTCAAGTATTCTGTCATCTGATTTTATATTTGTAATAGAGACAATATCATGAATTAATTCTTTTGGATAGGAAGGACGTATTTCTTCATAAATACCGGCTATTCCTTTATATGGTTCTAAATTAATAATGGTAAAAACCTCCCTTGAATACAATTAGTTGTATTAAAATTTTTCTATCATTCATTTAATTCCATATATAATCATTAGCCCCTGAACTTTTAGAAAAGATTTCTTTGTATCTGTTTGGGCTAAATGATGTGCTATTTTAGCTTGCATCATGACAAACTTCTCTGCATCCGCTCTGTTAATCCCTCTGTTCATAAAAAACTCTATTAATTTTTCATTCTCAACTATACCACTCACTTTATTATAACCGTTTAGTTGGATGAATTCCTGTAATTCTTTTTCATAATCCGCCTTTTGCGGAGATGTAAACATGACTTTATCATTCATTCTTACGTTAATATCATGTAAACCTAATTGATACATATAAAACGGAAGGCGCATTCCAATTGCGTAATCCCTTCCTTCATTCTCTAATTCAGTTCTCCAAAGTGGATGATAATCAAAATTTGTACACAAATCATCATAGTTTATCCCGTCAATGTATGTACCATCGTTCTCAAATTCTCTATTAACTTCTACACAGACA
>JAQZAX010000014.1 GCA_029239455.1 Anaerocolumna sp. | reverse complement strand
ATGGAATGCATCTTGATGCAGGTAATCTTCACGAATTGATCTGGCTGCTTCCAATTTTAATCTGTCAGGCGCGGATAATGCATCCATACCAACTAATTTAACAATTTCATCTAATTCTGATTCATCGTGTAAAAGATGCATGATACGTCCGCGAAGATTCATCCATGCCTCATTCACCTTATCGTTGAACCATTTTCCTAAATTATCAACATATAAGGAATAACTTGTTAACCAGTTAATTGCTGGGAAGTGACGTCTGTAGGCCAGGTTGGAATCCAGTCCCCAGAATACCTTTACGATACGAAGGGTTGCCTGTGATACTGGTTCTGAGATATCACCACCTGGAGGAGAAACTGCACCGATTACAGATAAAGCTCCCTCTCTGCCATCTTTACCTAAAGAAACTACACGACCTGCACGTTCATAGAATTGTGCAAGACGGCTTCCTAAGTATGCTGGGTAACCTTCTTCACCTGGCATTTCTTCCAAACGACCGGACATTTCACGAAGTGCTTCTGCCCAACGGGAGGTAGAGTCTGCCATAAGTGCCACGGAAAAGCCCATGTCACGGAAATATTCTGCAATAGTAATACCAACATAGATAGATGCTTCACGTGCAGCAACTGGCATGTCGGAAGTATTGGCAATTAACACAGTTCTTTCCATTAAGGAATGTCCTGTCTTTGGATCTTTTAATTCTGGGAATTCATTCAGAACGTCCGTCATCTCATTACCACGTTCACCACAACCAATATATACTACGATATCAGCTTCTGCCCATTTTGCCAGCTGATGCTGAACTACTGTTTTACCGCTTCCAAAAGGTCCCGGAACAGCTGCAACACCACCTTTAGCAATTGGGAATAACGTATCAATAACTCTTTGTCCTGTAACAAGCGGCATACTAGGAGATAGTTTCTCCTTATACGGACGACCAACACGTACCGGCCACTTTTGCATCATGGTTACTTTTGTAATAGTTCCATCTGCGGCTTCTACTTCAGCAATTGTTTCTTCAATTGTAAAGTCACCCTCTGTAATGGATTTGATTGTACCACTTACTTTATATGGTATCATAATCTTCTGAGTTACAATTTCAGTTTCTGTAACAGTACCAATGATGTCACCGCTTTCCACTTTATCACCTACGGATGCAGTAGGAATAAAATGCCACTTAGCATCTCTCTTTAAAGAAGGAATTTCAACACCACGAGTAAGATTGTTACCTGTTGCATCCATAATATCAACCAAAGGACGCTGTATACCATCAAAAATACTACCAATCAGTCCGGGCCCAAGTTCTACACTTAGTGGAGCACCAGTTGATTCTACCGGTTCACCAGGTCCTAAGCCTGATGTTTCCTCATAAACCTGAATAGACGCTTTATCACCATGTATTTCAATGATTTCGCCTATAAGTCGCTGATTACTAACACGTACCACGTCGAACATATTCGCATCACGCATACCCTCAGCGATTACCAAAGGACCGGCAACTTTTTTTATAGTGCCTTTACTCATTTTTATTTTCACCTGCTTTTTAGTTTAGTTGTTAAAGATAATATCAGAGCCAACAGCTCTCTCTACTGATTTCTTTACATTACGCATTCCCATTCCTGTATTGCCAGAAACTCCTGGTACTGGAATGATTGCCGGAAAGAGTTCAGCTCTAAATTTGTCAATGTCCTCTTCTAATCCAGCTGCATAAGCTTCGGTTACATAGATAACCGCATACTTGCCTTCTGCAAGTTTTTTTAAAAGTTTTGCCGCATCTTCCATATTGTTCACCGGATAGGTATCAAGTCCCAGTGCTGCAAAACCATAGATACTATCCCGGTCACCTAACACTGCAATTTTATACATACATTTCCCTTAACCTTTCTCCAATAAATTCATCCGGAAGACGATTCAATTTTCCTGATAACAAAATTCTTACCGACTTAATTTCATTTTCTCGCGCTAATATAAACGCTGCTAAAGGAGACATTGAAAATGAATCATACTTAAGAGTTTTTATATTCCTTATGATTAGATTATCGCACCATTTTTCAAAAGCGGTTGAAGATTCTCTCATTGATAAAACAGCATCTGCATAGATAGTGGAAGAAAGATATTCATATATCGCTTCTTCATCTGTTAATGCTGCGTCAATTAATCTGTTTTTATCAAGAGAAACACAATCTGCCATGGCTCTCATAAAAAACTCCTTGCCTTTACCGGTTTTTGCTCCACGGATTGCAATCATAATATCAGCGGCAACCACTTTAAGTTCAGCATATTTTGTTAATAGATCATTGCCTGATTCCTTTGCTTTTGAATATATTGTATCAAGTGTTGCTTTATCGATGATAACATCACATAACTGACTGTCTCCTGTATGCAGTTGTACCTGATATGCTTCTTCTGCACAATTTCTCATGTGTTCAGGAAGCAAAGAAAAATCATGTTGCTTAACGGCATTATATATTACCTCAGGATTTATTGTACCGTGTGTTATATAAATATTTGGTACTTCCTCACCAATATATACTTGCTTAATTGCAGCTTTTAAATTGTGAAAGTCATTACCATATAAAAATGTATCAAAAATTGAAATATCACTGACAAGCTCAGCCATTAGGTCCCATGTCTTCTCTCTTTCAATGGATAATAACTCTTCTGCGGATTCTTCTCCATTTCTTCCCCAGCCCTTATCCGATAAAAGCTGTAAACATTCTTTATAGCTTTTTGCAGCCATCAGCTGATCGAAAAAAGCGTTGTCCAAAAGTGTAAGCTCCTTGGCACGAATTCGTGCAACTGCATATACAAATTGATCATCAGCCATGCAATCACCTCCCTTTCTATCATGTATTTGTTCAACTTTGGCCAATTGCTCATTGGCAAGAGGCATAGATTAATCGAATAATACTTTACTTACTTTATCCTGCAGTGATTCTCTTGCAGCTAAAAATAAAGCATCGAAAGAGCAGTTTTCTTCAATATCACCGTAAACCAAAACAAAGCCACCATCGATTTCCCTTGTTTCATCTGAAATAGTTAACGCTGCACCACTTTTTCCAGTTAATGCTTCCTGAATCCTTTCCTGAAATTGCTCCGGTAATCTTACTTTATCTTCTTTCGAAAATAGAATAAACCCCGGTTTATTTAAAGCATTTTTCTTAACCATATTGATAATTACATCAAAATATTCATTCTCAGGAAGTTTCTCTAAGGACTCTTTGGCTTTCGTTATAACATCTTCAATAATTTCTTGCTTGGTATTTAATATTACTTTCTTTTCTCTTAAGAGGGCAGCTGATTCTGCGCGGCTTAAACTGGCTTCCACCTCTAGTTTAGACCGTTCTGTGATTTCTGCGCGCTTTTTTTCTCCTTCTGCTTTAGCAGCAGATATTATCTCCTCGGCCTTTTTCTCGGCCTCAGAAAGAATGGATTTGGAGATCGCGGCAGAATCATCCTCGATATGTTTAATAATCTTTTCTAATCCAGTCATAGCCAAACTCTCCTAACTGTTAAATGTTTAAACCACCAATTGATGTTATCATAAGAATAGAAACAAGCAATGCTAAAATTGCATATGTTTCAACCATTGCAGGGAATACCATTGCTTTACCAAATTGTTCTGGTCTTTTTGCTACAATTCCGATGGATGCTACAGAAGCTCGTCCCTGGTGTTTTCCTGAGAAATAACCTACCAGACCCATTGGAAGGCATGCTGCTAAATATAAGCATCCTTTTGCTACGGAGATATTAGAATCTCCACCTAAAATACCAATTTGTGATAATGTGATAAATGCAATTAATAAACCATAGATACCCTGAGTACCTGGTAACGCTTGAAGAATTAATACTTTTGCAAATTTGCTTGGATCTTCTGTTGTAACACCTGCAGCAGCCATACCTGCTGTACCTACACCGTTTGAAGATCCCATACCTGCCATTAAAGCAGCAAATGCTGCGCCTAGCGCTGCTAATACAATTCCTAAATTATCCATTGTTTGTCTTCTCCTCAAATTTGTAATATTTTGTATGACCCATAAAAGGTTTAAACATTCGTCCGCCGCCTTCGAAGAACTTACCAAAGAATTCTACATATTGCAGACGATTTGTATGCACATAGGTTCCCAGTGCATTAATTGCTAAGTTTAATGAATGTCCAAAAATTTCTATCACAATAAACAGAACTATACCGATGATTCCAAATCCGCCGCCTACCATAGATGCCATCTGATTAATAACCGTTGCAATAATACCGGTTGCCAGACCTAAGGCAAGTAAACGTGAATAGGATAAGATATCACTTAAGTAGCTAGTAATTCCATAGAGTGCATATAAACCTTTAAACACGCGTAAAACCGGGTTTTTAGAATCACGACCGTTGGTTAATATAATACCAATGGCTGAAGCTATTGCTAAATATCCTGCAACACTGCTAATGATTGCCGGTATTTCAAATGTTAAACCAAGCAGATCTTTTACCATATCTGTTGAAACAGCAACAACGATAGAGCTTAAAACAATAATGATCCAGAAAAGAACATCGAAAAATGCTACTGCGTATTCTTTTTGCTTTATGCTCATATAAAATTTCAAAAACAACCCGGTAATTAAATGAATGATACCAATTAACATAGAAAATGCGAGCATTCTCATTGGTTGGTTAACAGGGAAAAACCATAGTGGTGGTATTGTTAATGTATTACCAAAAAATGTTCCGGATACAGCATCGACAATATTACCAAAATAGCTTCCAAACATGACGCCCCAGAATATTGTAGAAATTCCTCCAAATAAATACATCTTTAAAGTCTGTTTCATGGAATATTCAAGTTTGCCTTTAAATTTAATTAATCCAAATGCACAAGCTCCAGTAATGATAGCTCCATAACCTGCATCTGATAACATTAATCCAAACAGGAAATAATAGAAGAATGACATTGCCGTAGTTGGGTCAATATCTGTTTTACCAGGTAAGCTGTAGGATTCGATGATGCCTTCCAGCGGACTTGAAAATCCATTATTGTGCAGGATTACCGGTACATCATCTTCTTCTGACGGATTTTCAAATTCAACGGCTATGTCAAAACGCTGATTAAGGTCCTTAGATAAAGATTGCGACTCAATTTCTGGTATATAACCTGTTAGTACAAAAACTTTTTTTGATTGCAGTAACCGGCTGATTACTTCATACTTTTCAGCTCTCATAGAATCATAATCATGAAGGAACCGAATATCATTCCTATCTTTTTGGTAAGAAATGATTTCATCTTTTGCGGTTTTGATTTCGGAATTTGATTGTTCTATCAGGGTTTCAAGAGCTTCTAACTGCTCCTTTGGAGCCTTTTCATAAATTGTATTAGGATGTGAGAATCCCATGCTTCTAAGTACTTCAGACACAGAATCTGCATTGTCTCTTGCACACAATATAAATACACATGTCTGTTCCTCAGAAGTGCTGATAATATCAACATTGAGAGGGGTCTGCTCTGCTAATTTCTCATAAATACTTTCAAGAGTCCATGACTGCGGTAACACGCCTATAAAACTTGACGTATATTTTGTTCCCTTAAAATTCATAGGAATATCCAGCGGAATCCATGGTGAAAGCATTTCAATTTGAGTACCTAGTCTTAAAATTTCAGCATTGTTTTCCGCTATTTCTTTCGCCAGCATAACAATACGTTTAGCAATACGTAAAACTTCATCATGCTTTGGTGAGAATGCGTTATAATCCTCGGTCGCTAACTCTTCTCTGCCGTTTAGCATATCTAGAAGCCCTTTTTTTTCTTCCGCGTAAGATTCCAGGATTTCAAGTGCTTCTCTCGCTGCTACGGTATTTTTCTCTAACACAGATTTTGCTGCTGAAGCATCCCTTTTTTGAAATACGGAATCTTCTTCTATACTGTCCGCAATTTCAATTACTCCGCGACGTTGAATTAACTCTAAAACCTGCTTACGATCCTTTTTTAATCCTGTTATACTGATACGCTGCATTTGCAGCACTGCCATAGCGCAAACACCTCCTTTTTATTTTGCTTATTAAACTACTTCTGAAAGTATCAGGTTAATAGCAGTTTGCTCCTTACTTTTTACCATTTCTTTCAGCAGAAGTATTTCTTTCTCCGCTTTTAGCTCGGCAGCTTTCAATAATTCTTCACCTTGACTTTGCACTAAGGATAAACTTTCTTCTCCATTTTTAGCAGCGTCTTTTGTCATGGTTACTATGATTGTTTTGGCCTCCTCATGCGCTTTTAATATAATCTCATCACGCTTTAAAGTTGCTTCTTTTTCTGCCTGTGCGGCATTTAATTCTGCCTGTCGAACAGCTTGCACTGTTTCTTTGGCCATTCTTTCACCTCCAATATAAATTAATTAAATATTGGTATTACCAGTTACTACTCCATTATATACCATGGTAAATTAATATTCAACAACTTCTCTAGAAAAAGTGTATAATTATCCACGTAAATTAGTTGATATATATAAATTATTAAATTTACGTAAAAAATTAATGGAATAATCTAATATAATACTTGCATAAATTTAGCTAATTTGCATAAAAATAGAAATATTACCCAGCCGCAGATAATTCTACAGAATTACTAATTTACATTTCCAATATTATAGCGTTCCAATATGCTATAATCATTATAACCATTATTCAGCATTAACTTATCTGATTTTCTATTTTATTTTAAATATTTGATTTTCATATCTGATTTTCTACTTTTTAAAATGTTTCTATTTTATTTTAAAATTGACTTATGAATTCATCCAGGTTATAATAGGTGCCATTATAAAAGTGGTAAAATTAGACGATTATACAACGAAAAATTCGCTTAATTTTTATATAGAATACCACCTTTAAGTACGTATTCATTATAAAGGAGGGTCAAACTTGAACCATTTACAAGAAGAAGCAAACCGATGCCTGTTGTGTAAAAATCCAAAATGCCAAAAAGGCTGTCCTATTAACACTCCTATTCCTGAAATTATTAAGTATTATAAAGATGGTCAAATGGAAAAAGCAGGTGAGGTATTATTCGAAAATAATCCACTGTCTGCCATATGCTCTATTGTATGTGCTCATGAAAAACAATGTGCTGGTAATTGTATTCGTGGAATCAAAGGGGAGCCGGTAGAATTTTATCAAATCGAAAAACAATTATCTTTAAATTATTTAGAGAATGTTAATTTTAAGCTGCCTTCTACAAGAAAAGATAGAATTGCTATTGTGGGTTCCGGTCCGGCTGGATTAACAATTGCCTTTCTCTTGGCAGAAAGGGGATATAAGATAACAATTTTTGAAAGCAAAGAAAAAATTGGCGGAGTTCTAAGATATGGTATTCCAGAATTTCGATTACCAAAATCAATTTTAGATCATATGGAGCAGAAATTAATTCAATTAGGTGTACGCATCCGACCAAACACTTTAATCGGACCAGTTCTTACAATAGATAAACTTTTTGATGATGGATATAAAGCAATTTTCCTTGGTACGGGAGTATGGAATCCAAAAACATTAAATATTAAGGGTGAAAGTTTAGGAAATGCTATATTTGCCATAGATTATCTAAAATCTCCTAGTGCCTATTATATAGGAAAGAAAGTAGCTGTGATTGGTGCAGGTAATGTAGCTATGGACGCAGCTAGAACAGCTCTACGAAGCGGTGCCAAAGAAGTTATTGTATTTTACCGTAAAGGTTTTGAAGATATGACTGCTACAAAAACAGAAATACAGGAAGCCATTGATGACGGTGTTCAATTTAATCTGTTTAAGTCACCTTTAGAAATACTAGATGAGGGACTAAAATATATTCAAACAGAAAAAACTTTAGATCAAAACAATAAAGTTAATGTGAAATCCATCAAAGGCAGTGAAGCAATTTATGAATGTGATTCCGTAATTATTGCGATTAGCCAGTCACCTAGAAATAACATTGTAGCAAATACTAAAGGTATCAATACGGATACTGCTGGTTTATTGGTAGCAGATGAAAACGGGCACACAACCAGGCAGGGCGTTTTTGCTTCAGGGGATGTTGTAACGGGTGCACGAACTGTGGTAGAAGCTGTTAATTATGCTAAAATAGTTGCTAACTCCATTGATGAATATTGTAAAAGTTTAAATTTGATTTGAGGGTCAAAAGCCAAGTTTTTGTTGATCGATAAATATCGCTGCATATATATTCATTTAGCTGCTTTACCCTCAAATCAGATTTGTAAATATATAATAAAGAGCAGGTACCTAAGAGAATTATTCTTCATGGGCTCCTGCTTTTTCTTTATTTTTAAGTGTTCTTATATTTTCTAATCTAATTTTAATGTTCTGTATAATTCATTTATAGTACAATTATATGACAGTAGTATAAAGTAGTAAATTATAGAAAGAATAGAGTACAAATGCTATTTTACTACACGAATAATTATTAAACAATGAAAGAGGTGTTTTTATGTGGTTTTCTAAAAACCAGAAGGACGTTTTAAAGGAGTTAAATGTAAATCCTTTAAGCGGACTTACCACACTTGAAGCCAATGAAAGGCTTGAAAAGTATGGCCGAAACAAACTAAAAGGTAAGCCTAAGAAAAGTTTTATTTCACTATTCTTAAGCCAGCTAAAGGATATGCTTATCTATGTTCTATTAGCTGCTGCAGTCATAACATTTTTTATAGGCGAGTATGTTGATTCTATAATTATCTTATTAGTAGTTATATTAAATGCTGTGATTGGTGTTGCACAGGAATTTAAAGCAGAGAAGGCAGTTGAAGCTCTGCAAAAAATGACTACTCCTAAGTCCCTTGTAAGACGTGACGGTGAAGTAAAAGAAATCAGCTCAGAAGAAGTGGTTCCGGGAGATATTGTTATTCTAGATGCCGGAAGATATGTACCTGCGGATTTACGACTAATTGAAAGTGCGAATCTTCAAATTGAGGAATCTGCTTTGACCGGAGAATCCGTGCCTTCCAGTAAAGATGCAAATGATTTATATGAAGACCCTAAAACGCCCATTGGTGATAAGACCAATATGGCCTTTATGTCTACTCTTGCAACCTATGGTCGTGGCGAAGGTGTTGTAGTCGCAACTGCCATGGAAACTGAAATTGGTAAAATTGCAAAAATTCTGGATGAGGATAATAATGAAATGACACCTCTTCAGAAACGTCTGGATGAACTTGGAAGAATCCTTGGCTATTTAGCCATTGGAATTTGCGTTGTTATTTTTGTTATTGCTATTTTCCAAAAGAGAGATTTATTTGAAATGTTCTTAACAGCAATCAGTTTAGCTGTTGCAGCTATTCCAGAAGGACTTGCTGCAATCGTTGCAATTGTATTAGCACTTGGCGTACAAAGAATGTCTAAAATAAACGCTATTGTTAAAAAGCTGCCAGCAGTAGAAACATTAGGTTCTGTAAATATTATCTGCTCTGATAAAACTGGAACTCTTACTCAGAATAAAATGACGGTAGTAAAGTACTACACATTGCATAACTTAAAAGATTTACCTGCTTTTGAAACAAGTTTTGAAGCAAACGGTGATGAAGCAGAATTAGTTAAATCATTTGTTTTATGTTCTGATGCAACCTATGAAAATGGACAAGGAACAGGGGATCCTACGGAAGTGGCTCTCGTTGTCCTTGGTGATAAGTGCAATCTTAAGAAATCTATCTTGAATGAAAAACATAAAAGAGTATCCGAAAATCCCTTTGACTCAGACAGAAAACTTATGTCTACTTTAAATGTCCAAGATACTGGTTATCGTGTACACACAAAAGGTGCTATTGATAACTTATTAAAGATATCCACTTCCATACTATTAGATGGCAAAGTAATTCCTTTAACCGAAGAAATAAAAACAGAATTATTGAGTGTGACTGAGGAAATGTCTGATTCTGCATTAAGAGTATTAGGAGCGGCTTATAAGGATACCGATTCCATCATAGATTCAAGTGAAATGGAAAAGGGATTAACAATAATTGGCCTTGTGGGTATGATCGATCCTCCTAGACTTGAAGTAAAAGATTCCATTAGAGAAGCAAAGCTTGCCGGTATTACCCCGATTATGATTACTGGTGATCATAAAAATACCGCAGTTGCAATTGCAAAAGAACTTGGCATAGCAGAGACCATTGACCAGAGTTTAACCGGTGCTGAAATCGATGAGCTTTCTGATAAAGAATTTAGTGAAAAAATCAAGAATTACAGAGTTTTTGCAAGAGTTTCACCGGAACATAAAGTTAAAATTGTAAGGGCATTTAAATCCCACGGTAATATCGTATCCATGACCGGTGACGGTGTAAATGATGCACCATCTCTGAAATATGCTGATATTGGTGTTGCCATGGGTATTACAGGTACTGACGTTGCAAAAGGTGCCAGCGATATGATATTAACAGATGATAATTTCACAACTATAGTGAATGCAATTGAAGAAGGTCGTAATATTTATAACAACATTAAAAAAGCGGTTATTTTCCTTCTCTCCTGTAACTTAGGTGAAGTAATTACCATATTTATATCCATTCTGTTCTCTTGGACTGTACCTTTGATGCCTGTTCAAATATTATGGATTAACCTCATTACCGATTCATTGCCAGCCATTGCATTAGGTATTGATCCAGGTGACAAAGATGTTATGAAAAAACGTCCGAGAGATCCAAAAGAAAGCTTCTTTGCAAGAGGCGGCGGAGTAAGAGCCATTATTGGCGGTACCTTGATTGGTTTATTAACCTTAATCGCATTCTATTATGGTATGTGGGAACATGGGTTTACTCCTTCCGCAAGTGTAAATCCAGCAGATGTAGAAGCGTATAATGTTGCTCTAGCCTACGCAAGAACCATGTCCTTTGTGGTACTGGCAGCTTCCCAGTTATTCTACTCCTTATCAATGAGAAACACAACGAAATCAATCTTCCAAGTAGGTTTATTCTCAAATATGTATCTGGTAGGAGCAATCATTGTTGGCGTATTATTACAGCTAGTAGTTATCTCCGTACCATTCCTAGCAAGTGCATTCTACGTTCATAACCTAAGCCTGCAGGATTGGGGACTAGTAATTGGATTTGCCCTAATACCGCTAGCCGTAAATGAATTAATCAAAGTATTTATGAGAGTTGCAGAGAAACAAGGACAGGAATTCTAAAAACAATAAGGTGTTTTTGATTACTGTTAGGCAATTGCATATTTTTGTTTACTGTAACTGAAAAGGGAATTTGTAAAACCTGTGTAAGACAACTTGTTGTCATATAACGGGTGTACAAATTCCCTTTTCTGTAGAAATAATAAGAGAAATCTAATTTGCTACCAATACTGTAAATTGATTTGGTAGCAGCAGGGGTAGCTTCCCAATCAAAGTGTCAATAAACAAAAGTAACATATGGCAGGTGAGGGTATATTGGTATAAGATGTTTTTTATTTGCTGTTACTGAAATGCTAATTTGTACAACCCGCGTAAGACAACTTGTTGTCTTTTGTGGGTGTACAAATTAGCATTTCTGTAGAGGCAATAAAAAACAACATACCAATATACCCTCACCTGCCATATGTTTCACAACCGTAAACACTTTGATTGGGAAGCTACCCCTGCTCCTACCAAATTCCAAATCCCAAATTCCAAATCCCAATTCCCAGTATCTACAAATTCTTAACGTTAAGTGCACGGAAAGCATTTAAAATAGCTATAAATGTAACTCCCACATCTGCAAAAACGGCTGCCCACATAGAAGCATAACCTGCGGCGCTTAAGATAAGAACACCAATTTTAATACCGATGGCAAAGATTGCATTCTGATTTGCAATCCTTAAAGTCTTCTGGGATATCTTTATGGCTGTTGCAATTTTGGAAGGTTCGTCTGTCATAATAACGATATCAGCTGCTTCAATGGCTGCATCGGAACCTAAACCACCCATAGCGATTCCAATATCGGCACGTGCCAGAACCGGTGCATCATTTAAACCATCTCCAACAAAAACTAACTTCCCTTTTTCAGTTTTTTGCTTCAATAGTTCTTCTAGTTTCTCAACTTTATCTGTTGGGAGCAATTCCCAATAGGCTTTGCTAATTCCAAGAATATCTGCAACCTTTTTAGCAGTAATCCTATTATCACCTGTTAACATTACCGTTTCTTTAATATGTGATGATTTAAGATTCAAAATTGCCTTCGCTGCATCTATCTTAATTTCATCCGCAATAACAATATATCCTGCATATACATGATCTACAGCAACGTGTACTATAGTTCCTATTACTTCTCCCTGATAGCAGGAAATTCCTTCCTGTTCCATTAATTTGCTGTTACCAGCGATAACTTTTTTCCCATCTACTATGGCAGTTACCCCATGTCCTGGAATTTCCATTACCTCTGAAATTCTACGATTATCAATCTCTTTATGATAAGAACGTTTTAATGACAAAGAGATCGGATGGGTAGAAAAGCTTTCAACATAGGCAGCATATTCCAACAGTAAATCCTTCGATATATTTTCCGGTTTTATCTCCTGTACATTAAATACTCCCTGTGTTAAGGTTCCTGTTTTATCAAAAACTACAATTTCTGTCTTAGCCAATGCTTCTAAATAATTGCTGCCTTTTACCAGAATACCTTTTCTTGATGCTCCACCGATTCCTCCAAAGAAGCTTAAAGGAATTGATATCACTAATGCGCACGGACAGGAAACTACTAGAAATGATAACGCGCGGTATGCCCAATCACTAAATGTTTCTCCCTTAAAAAGAATCGGCGGCAGTATTGCAAGAATCACTGCTATAATAACAACGGTTGGTGTATAATATCTAGCAAATTTAGTAATAAATTTCTCGGAATTTGATTTCTTATTGCTTGCATTCTCGACCAGGTCAAGTATTTTACTCACCGTTGATTCTTCAAATTCTTTTGTAACTCTGGCAGTAATTAATCCATTCATATTAATACATCCACTTAAAATATCATTCCCAGGCTCTATGTCACGTGGTACCGATTCTCCCGTAAGAGCTGATGTATTTAACATGGAATTACCTTCTATCACTATACCATCAAGAGGTACTTTCTCTCCTGGTTTAATAACCATAATATCGCCGATTTTAACATCTTCAGGATCAACTCGAACCAATTCATTTTCTCTTTTTACATTGGCATAATCCGGTCGGATATCCATTAAGTCTGCGATTGATTTTCGGGACTGACGAACAGCATAATCCTGAAATAATTCACCTACCTGATAAAACAACATTACGGCAACGCCTTCTTCAAACTCTCCAACTAAAAAAGCACCAATGGTTGCTATCCCCATTAGGAAATTCTCGTCAAAGACATTACCATTTTTTATATTAGCTAACGCACGTGCTATAACATCCCCACCAATGATAATATAGCTTATTAGAAATAAAGCCAAATGCAGCCATAGAATATCTGACGGAACAAGGAATGCAATGGCATAAATCAAACTGCTTATGATGATTCTTATTAAATGTTTTTTCATAGTGTCTCCTGTCTAACCTTATTAAGCTTTCTTAACAACAACATATGGTTCTATTTTTTTCACGATTTTTTCTGCTTCCGGAATAATTTGCTCCATTTTATCCTCATCTGCTTCTATCACCATTTTTGTAGTCATAAAGTTAACAGTTGCGTTAGAAACTCCTTCTAATTTACAGATTGCATTCTCCATTTTAGCTGCGCAATTGGCACAACCTAAGTTCTCTAATTTAAATGTCTTTTTCATAGTAAGCCTCCCTTTTTCAATAACTAAATTAACAAGTTCTATCTGATACTTTCCCTGATATGCTCTAATCCTTTTTCAAATATATCTTTTACATGACTATCTGCCAGTGAATAATACACTACCTTGCCTTCTTTTCTATACTTTACCAGATTGGTCTGCTTCAAAGAACGAAGCTGATGAGATATGGCTGATTTTGTCATATTTAATAATACTGCCAAGTCGCATACACACATCTCACTTTCATCAAGTGCCCACATAATCTTCGCACGAGTACTGTCTCCTAATACTTTAAAAAAATCAGCTAAATCATAGAGTTCCCCTTCTTCGGGCATCTTCTCTCTTACAGAATCTACAATATCACCATGGATTACATCACAGTCACAAAATATTGCATTCTTAACCACATTATCACCTCTTTCATGATTAGTTGAACAATTGCTCAACTGTTAATATTATTATAGTTGAACAACTATTCAATTGTCAATATATTTTTCTATAATATGATAAATATAAAAGTATGTTAATGGGCTTCAATAATAAGATAGTATTTTGAACCTACTAATTATATAATGAAAGTAGTAAGCCCTACCGTTTCACAATATTACTATTGATGGAGGAAACTATATGTTAACTAAATTACGACAGTGGAAACACAAAAATGTATTAAAAATAGCTTTGTAACCCAAGTACCGACCTCTTGTTGTCTGTCTAGGTTACAAAGCTCTTCAATTAAATCTTCTGCATTTCAAGTGATACTGTATGATTTCTTTTTACTTTAGCCCGGTAGAGAGCCGTATCTGCACTTTCGATTAGTTCGTAATAGGAAAGATTCTGATTTGGGGTTAAGGTTCCTACGCCAAGACTTATGGTGACATAATCTGATACCACGGAAGCCCCATGAGGAATTTCAAGTTCTTCTATTGCAATTCTAATGTTCTCAGCTAACTCATAAGCCTGTCCCCCTGTTATATGGGGTAAAGCAACTATAAACTCTTCACCGCCGTATCTGGCAATAATATCGGTAGAACGTCGTACCAGATTAGAAATCGTACACGTTATCTTAGTGATACATTCATCTCCAGCCTGATGACCATATAAGTCATTAAAATTCTTATAGTAATCAATATCTATCATAATTAATGAGATTGGTACCCCGTACCTTCTGCACCTCTCCCATTCCATACGCATTACTTCATCAAATTTTCTGCGGTTTAATAAACCCGTTAAACTGTCTGTATATGATAGCTGTTCCAGCTTATGGTTAACTTTTTCTAATTCCAGATTTGCTCTGGTAAGCTGGATGTTTTGCTCTTTAAAAGATTTCTTTATTTTAAAATCATCAATCTTACTTTTATAAAATTCTCTGGAAATGATTAAACTAACTACAATACTAACGGTCGTTATAACTACATTTTCAAATATTCGACTGGAAGAAGGCTGAAACACAGGTAATAAAGTCAAGAAGATTGTATGTACGGGTACTAATATTAAAATCATCTTAAAAGGGTGAATAATAGATAGAATTGATATTGCTAACGCACCTGTTATATAGACCACTACATCACCTGAGGATAACTGGTATAGCAAGGTGACCACCATACACCATGTTAATATTACAATGATATAAAAGAAACCAATTATTTTTAATTTCTTCAAATTTTCTTTTACCTTGTTCCCATAAGCATAGATAAGAGATATGAAAAATAAGGATAATATTAACATTACCACACTCAAACCAAAGAAATACCTGATTGGTGATAATCCTAATTCCTCTATTCTAAACAAGCTGTAATATAGAATCAAAGCTATCTCCACAATAATTAATAATTTTAAAATAGCTTTCGCCCGGATCACATTCAATCTATATATATTTACATCAAACTCCAGCTTTGTTTCATCCGTTAAATCAAAACGAAACCATTCCCTTAAACGAATCTTCCCCATATTATTGCCTCCCCAAAGATAGAATAATGTCGAAAATTATAGGAAATACGTCCTAATTATGTATTAATTTAATTCTACCACTTTTAAACTGAAAATTCCATAGTTTTATTCCTTTTTTCAACAAATTTAAATTTTACAATAGCAGTATCAGGTCAAATTCCAATAGAATATTAAATGAAAAATTAACATACCGCAATGGAATGCATATACTAAATATAAATGTTGATTCGTAGTTGGAGTTTTTATGATTATTCATGTTGTTGCGCCAGGCGAAACCATAATATCAATAGCAAACCAATATGATGTAATACCTGAACAGGTAATACGATACAATGCCTTACCAAATCCCGATGATTTAGTTGTTGGACAAAGCATTGTCATATTGTTTCCGGATGTAATTCATACGATTGCGGCAGGTGATACCTTAAGCAGCATTGCCGGGGCTTATAATGTAACCGAAGATCAAATACTTCAGAATAATTTTTGGATAGGAGATAAAAATAACTTGACGGTAGGTGAGACTTTGGTTATTTCTTATCGCCGTAATGAAGAAACAGATGGCGAAAAACTTGGAAGTATCGTAGTAAACGGTTATGCATATCCGTTTATTGACCGTGAAGTATTAAAAGAGACGTTACCTTATCTAACATACCTTTCCATATTTACTTATGGTTTTACTCCGGAAGGTGAACTTATTCCAATTGAAGATGAAGAACTGATACAGATTGCTCTTGATTATGGAGTAGCCCCCATTATGATGTTGGCCCCCATGTCAGCAGATGGATCCTTCAATAGTGCCATCGCCCATGATATGTTCGTAAACCCTGAGGCCCAAAACAAATTAATAGATAATATTCTGGCTAACTTAAAAGCTAAAAATTATCGTGGCTTAGATATTGATTTTGAATTTGTATTACCAGAAGACAAACAATTATTTTTAGACTTTATTACCAATGTTAAAAACCGTCTTTCTCCGGAAGGCTATATCGTTATGGTAGCCTTAGCTCCTAAAACATCAGTTGAACAGCCGGGATTACTGTATGAAGCCCATGACTATGCTTCCATTGGTGCTGTGGCAGACGATGTTCTACTGATGACTTACGAATGGGGGTATATGTTTGGTCCTCCAATGGCAACGGCACCACTTAATAATGTGGGGACCGTTTTAGCCTTTGGTGTTTCACAAATTGACCCAAATAAGATTCTTATGGGAATACCAAACTATGCTTATGACTGGCCGTTACCCTTTATTAAGGGACAGACACAAGCAGAAGCTCTTGGTAATATGGAAGCAGTTGCTCGTGCTGCCGAATATAATGTGACCATAGAGTTTGATCCAGTAGCTCAGGCTCCCTATTTCTATTATACAGATGCCCAAGGTGTTGCACATGTAGTCTGGTTTGATGATGCCAGAAGTATGGATGCTAAATTTCGTTTAATTTCGGAATTTGGTATCCAGGGCGCTGGTTATTGGCAGATTATGAAGTTATTCCCACAAAGCTGGTGGGTAGCGACTAATTTATATGACATTGAAAAGGAATCTTAGGTAGTAGTCATTAGCTTCTCATGGATGTTTGTGAAAAGATGTGAAATATGTATTAAAATGGAATGTTGCATTTCATTCTTCTTAGTGTAAATTAACATTAGGGTGTAGGGGTTATATATAAAAAAAGAGTTTTTTGTTTACGGCGACAATTATGGGAATATGTACACCCCTAAAAAGACTACTTGTTGTCTTTTTGAAGGGGTGTACATATCCCCATAATCCGTCATAGTAACGAAAAAACTCCTTTTATATATAACCCCTACACCCTAATGTTTCAACACCTTAAATAAGAATGAACTGTAACAGCCCATTTCCTACACCAAACTATGTTACTTATTTTCTTATTAATAATGCTCCTGTTTACTTATATGAACAAACTCATATTAGAGTCTTCGGCTTCGCTTAACATATAACCTACTCCACCGAACTTAACTCCGTCTAAAAGTTCTTCCTGTCTGATACCCATAACGTCCATTGACATCTGGCAGGCAACAAGTTCAATTCCATTTTCCTGTGCTGACTTAATTAAATCTTCCAGAGATAGCACATTCTGTTTCTTCATAATACCGCGAATCATCTTACCACCCATACCCATCATATTCATCTTGGATAGTTTTAGTTTACTGCTGCCCCTTGGCATCATTACTGCAAATGCTTTCTCAATTAAGTTCTTACTAACTGATACTTTTTCCGGTCTTCTTAAGATGTTTAATCCCCAGAAAGTAAAGAACATTGTTACCTTTTTACCCATAGCTGCTGCTCCATTTGCAATTATAAAGGAAGCAATTGCTTTATCTAAATCACCGCTAAATACAACCATTGTTTTATTATCTTTCGCAGGGAGATTAGGCATATTCTGGTTTACAACTTCAGCTTTTGAGGTGTTCTTTTTAATAAAAGCAACAATAGTACCACCCTGTTTTGTTATATTAACCAATTCATTGTTAGTACGTTTGCACCAAGCTTTAATATCCTCATAAAAGCCTGGATCTGATGCTGATACTTTTAAAATCTGTCCATCTTTTAAATCATCCATGCTGGCCTTTACCTGCATGAGTGGTCCAGGACAACACAATCCACAGGCATCCAGTGTTTTATCATATATTTCTGTTTGATTTTCATCTTCCTTAATAGCCTGTGTGTCAGGATCTATGATAATTCGTTTCGTATTTTGACTGCTTAGTCCGGCATTTTCTACCTTTTTAGGATCAAATTTAAGGGCAGTAGCAGATTTATATCCACCTGTTACATTTAATACATCAAACCCATGTTGCGTTAAGATTCTGTCGGCCACATATCCTCTTAAACCAACCTGACAATATTCCACTATTTTCTTATTCTTATCTAATTCACCTAGTCTATCTCGAATTTCGTCAACCGGGATGTTAATAGCGCCGTCCACATGACCATTGTTATATTCTTCCGCGCTTCGAACATCAACAAGAGTGTAATCCTCCTTATTTAGCTTTTCAACTTCATCCCATGTTACAATACTTGTTCTGCCAGCCAATACATTCTGTGCAACAAAGCCTGCCATGTTTACAGGGTCTTTTGCAGAAGAAAATGGAGGCGCATAGGAAAGTTCTAATTCTGCTAAATCTTCCACTGTACCGTTTAATCTAATCACAGTAGCAATAACGTCAATTCTCTTATCTACACCGTCATAACCTACCCCTTGGGCTCCCAAAACCTTACCGTCTTCACTAAAAATCAATTTCAATGTCATCTGTAAAGCTCCCGGGTAATAAGATGCATGGGATACGGGATGTACATAAACCACTTTATATGGGATATTAACTCTTTGAAGTCCTCGCTCATTATTACCTGTGCTGGCTGCTGTAAGTCCAAATACTTTAAGAATTGATGTACCCTGAGTTCCTTTAAACACAGAATTCAAGCCGGCTACATTATCCGCCGCTATTCTACCTTGTTTATTGGCTGGACCTGCCAGAGGAATTGCTGTTTTGTTCTTAGTTACATAATCAACTACTTCGATAGCATCGCCAACTGCATAAACACCTTCTACATTGGTTTCCATCTTGTCATTTACAACAATGTGACCTCTTGGTCCAAATTCTAATCCGCTGTCTTTTATAAAGGTTGTATCCGGTGCCACACCAATAGCTAAAATAACAAGATCTGCAGTGACTTTTGTGTCACTATTTAATGTAACCTCTACCTGGCTTCCTATTTCCTGGAATGATTTCACGCCATCACCTAAGATAAGATTAACTCCGTTTTCTACCATCTCTTTTTCTGGAATAACAACCATATCTGAGTCAAATGGAGCCAATATATGAGGAGCTGCTTCAACTAGAGTAACTTTTAAACCTCGGTCTCTTAAATTCTCAGCCATCTCGATACCAATAAATCCACCACCGATAACTACTGCACTATCAACACCTTTTTTATCAACATAAGCCTTTACTGCATCTGTATCTGGAATATTTCTAAGTGTAAATATTTTATCACTGTTTATTCCAGGAATATTAGGCCTTAACGCTTTCGCACCCGGAGATAAAATCAGGTAATCGTAGGATTCCTCATAAACTCCTTTTAGCTTACTGTTTACCGTAACTTTTTTATTCTTGGTATCTACGTTTGTAACTTCACTATTATTTCTAACATCTATGTTAAATCTTGCTTTCATTGCTTCCGGTGTCTGAACTAACAGTTTGCTTCGTTCTTTAATGGTTTCTCCAATATAATATGGCAAACCGCAATTTGCAAAAGAGATATATTCATCTCTTTCAAACATGATAATTTCTGCTGTTTCATCTAATCTTCTTAGTCTTGCTGCTGCAGATGCTCCGCCAGCTACACCGCCGACGATTAATACTTTCTTACTCATTTTACTACCTCCATTTAAGCATTCTCTTCCTTACTCATTAACAAATGAATAATCTCACCTAATTTTTGATTACTAACCTTATAGTAAATCTCCAAACCATTTCTTCTGCCTTCAATAATTCCTGCTGATTTTAACTTCTGTAAATGCTGGGATACTGTTGATTGAGGAGTACCTAAGCATTCCTGCATGTAGGATACATTACACTCTCCTTTCTCAATTAATCCATTCACAATACAGAGCCGTACAGGATGAGCTAATACTTTTAACATTTCTGCTGCATCATTATATTTTGCATAATCTTTATCCAATCGGTTACCTGCTTTCTTATGCCATTTTTTATATTAGTATATTCATATATTACGATATTGTGATTATTTTGTCAAGATAGTTTGTTAATTATTTTACAAACAGGAAAGAACGGGTCGCATTTTTTATCTCATACCAGGGAAGTTCAGAGATCTTTCCAATGTAATAAAATAACTAAGCCAGCTAAATTGCTTCTCACAATTTAAACCGGCTTCGCTTCTGTTTGCTCTATGGATTTCAAACAGCCTAATATTATCTTTTCTGATTAATTGGACCAATACCTTCATTCACAACATTGTGTGTTTGATTCTGATTTTCCACTTTTACTTTATTGGTAATGTTATTAAATTTTTCGTTCTCTTTTTTTTGTTGCAATTTTTCCTGTTTCTCTTTCTCCATACCTTTACCAGTATAATAAACTTAGCTTACAAAGTTTAAGTTACATTATACGTTCCTTTCTAATAGTGAGTTCTAACACTATTATTATGGATGGTTTTCCTTGAAAGTATGTTATCTTTTTATAATTTAACATTAGGATTAATATATCTTCCTCTTTGAATAGTTTTATCACCATATTGGATTGCATTTACAGGGCAGCGATGAATGCAGCCTAAACATTGCGTACATTTACCATGCCATTCCGGCTTATTATTTACCATGTTAATTGCGTTAACCGGGCAAATTCTTTCACATTTTCCACATCCGATGCAGGTATCCGTTACATAGAATTTCTTCGTATCTCTCCCTAAGGTGTAAAATTTATGAACAAAGTAAGTGAAGAAACCTGGTAACATTCCTTTGTTAATTATGTATACCCCTTTTTCTTTGTTTTCAATAATACGAGAGATTTGTTCCAACACATTATCTGCTTTCTGAACTTTCTCATGCTGTGCCTCTTTTGAAATGATATCATACAAAATTACATAATTATCCGGCATTGCTACTGAGAACCCACTATCCAGTTGAAAACCTCGTGCACTCAATCTTTTTTTAAGTACCTTCATTGTTTCACCGATATTTTCACCGCAGGTACATACTGCAAATGTGTATGCATTGTTGTAGTTACTAATCTGTAGTTTATCCAAAAATTCTTCAATAATGGTTGGCAGACCCCAATAATAAATTGGGAAAATAAAACCTACAGATTCTCCTTTTGATAAAGTATAATTATACTCCTTCGTTTTCGCCACATCCGTAATATTAACAAGTGACTGCTTCTGCTGCGCCAGCGTTTGTGCAGCATATAGGGAATTTCCTGTTCCGGTAAAATAAAATATCATAATATCTCTCCATTCTATGATTCAAATTAGTGAATCAAAATCTAATCAATTTTAGATATTATAAACCCTGTACTATACTACATAGTCAAGTAGTAATTTTATTCTATTTTCACAATTTCACTTACTCCGGTAGGATATTTTTATTAATTTCTTCTAGCAGTCTCTTTGTCCGGTTTAATTCTTCCAATTTAATATCAATTGTTTCAATTTTATTTACAATCATCTTCTTTAGATGTTTGATATCGCAGTCTTTGGAATCCTCATACAGTTTCGTAATAATCATCTTTATCTCACTTAAAGTGAACCCATGTTCTTTTGCAGTCCTTATACATAGGAGTATTTGCATGTCTCCTTGTGTATAGTTACGATAGCCGTTTGATTCTCTCTTCGGATCAGAAAGCAGACCAATCTTCTCGTAATATCGTATGGTTTCTTTATTAAGATTTAACTCGCGCGCAAGCTCTCCAATATGATAACTTTTATTCATTCTGTATCCCTCGTATTAATTTACTATTATTATAAGAGGGTTAAAAGCCTGACCCTCTTATTTTCTATTTTTAATTCGTAAGATTTTTCTTCCAAGATTCACAATAGGCCTATAGAAGAATCCTTCCAGCTCCCTAGATACATTTTTAAGCTCTTTTCGTATTTGGATATTTTGCGGACAATGGCTTTCGCATTTACCACAGAAGACACACTGAGAAGCATTGGCCGGCTTCTCGGATAGTGCCCCTAATGTCTGCATGTATTTCCATCGAACCGATTTATCACCCAGCAAATATTTATCATTATATACAGAAAAGCAACCTGGAATATTAACTCCTGCCGGGCAAGGCATACAATACCCACATGCGGTACAAGAAACTTTAGTTAGCTCACCCATTGTCGTTTTCACTTTTTCAAATATATCTAATTCTTCTTTTGTTAGTGAATTAGGATATGCATCCTCTGCTATTCGTACATTATCTGCAATTTGGTCTTCCGTGCTCATACCTGATAAAACCACATGAACTTCCGGGTGATTCCACACCCATCTTAATGCCCATTCTACGGAAGAACGTTCCTTATCATAACTGTTAAAGGCCTGGGTAACTTTTGCTGGCAAATGATTTACCAGCCTTCCTCCTCGTAAAGGTTCCATAACAATTACCGGAATCCCCATACTTGCAGCTAATTGTAAGCCGGATTTTGTGGCCTGATTATTCTCGTCTAAATAATTGTATTGAATTTGACAAAAGTCCCATGGATATGCTTTTATTATTAATTCAAAATCAGTTTTACCACCGTGAAAAGAAAATCCAAGATTTTTTATTTTTCCTTCCGCTTTTAACTGTTCCAACCACTCCAATACGCCAAGAGATACCATTCGATCAAACATCGGCTTATCCGTTAACATATGCAGAAGATAATAATCAATGTAGTCCGTTTGTAATTTTTCTAACTGGGTTGCAAATATTTTCTTTGCATGTTCTAGCTTATATACCATAAAGGGTGGTAGTTTCGTAGCGATTTTAACTTGTTCCCGGTAGCCATTAGAAAGCGCTTTGCCTAGGAAAGATTCACTTTTTCCACTATGATAAAAATAAGCAGTATCAAAATAATTTATACCCTTCTCAATGGAATCTCTTACCATTGCAATAGCTCTTGGTTCATCAATATTGCCACCTTTGGTCGGCAGACGCATACAGCCAAATCCAAGGATAGAAAGTTCATCACCATTTTTTTGATTTAATCTTGTTAGCATACTTCACCTTTCCTATCATAAAGAAAATCACATAATGCATCTACACTCTTCTTCGTTGTTGCCCACGAAGTAACAAAACGAACTGCACTATTTTCTTCATCTATTTTAGCCTGAACGGAGTAAATAAATTCTTTTGATAGTTGCTCTAGTAATTTATTCTTAAAGATTGGAAATAACTGATTTGTACCTGGAGTAGCGTAAAAACCATATCCACATTCTTTTAATGTATCTGCAATCTTTGCAGCCATTTCATTGGCGTGTTCTCCTAATTCGAAATATAGATTATCTTGAAACAGTGCTTCAAATTCAATACCTAAAACAAAGCCCTTTGCCATTAAGGCACCTCTTTGTTTTATTAGATATCTGAAATCTTCTCTTAAATCTTCTCTGCAAATAATCAGTGCTTCCCCAAGTAAGGCCCCATTTTTCGTACCTCCGATATAGAATACATCGGTTAGCTCTGCTATATCAGATAACTCTAAATCATTTTCCTTGCAGGTTAATGCCGAGCCTAGACGGGCTCCGTCAAGAAACAAGATTAATTTATTTTTCCGGCATATGTTATGAATGGCTGATAATTCTGCTTTTGTGTAGATGGTACCAAGTTCTGTAGTATTAGATATATATACCATCTTAGGCTGTACCATATGTTCATCAGAATGTGCATCTAACGCTGCCTGGATAGCAGCAGGAGTAAGTTTGCCCTCTGCACAAGGCATTGCAACTACTTTGTGACCAGTTGCCTCAATGGCTCCTGTTTCATGAACATTTACATGTCCGGTTGCCGCAGCTATTACACATTGATGAGGTCTTAAAAAGGAAGATATCACAAGCAGATTCGTTTGCGTTCCTCCTGGAATCAAATGAATATCCACATCAATTTTACCGATATGTTTCTTAAGATAATCTTTCGCTTTTTCTGTATGAATATCCTCTCCATATCCGGAATTTTGTTCCAAATTTGACTTTATTAGTAATTCTAAAATGCGAGGGTGTGCTCCCTCACTATAATCATTCATAAAACTGTACATGTCATCCTCCTAAAGTATTTCATATATAACAAACCCATGGTTCCTATTATCTCTCTTTGTACAAACCAAATATACTTCCCAATACTCCAAGGAATATACTAATCGCTGGAAGTAAAACACTTAATTTCAGTAACAGTGTTCCTCTGTTAGGAAGAGGAATAAATGGCAAAGCTCCGGTCAATTGATTATATCCCATATTTATTAAGAAAACAATAAATATAGTTGCTAATATGCCTCCGGTTAATGTTAATAAGATGCCACTTAACAAAAAAGGGAAACCAATGAAACTATCTGGAGCACCAAGCAGTCTTAAGGTATTAATCTGATCTTTATTATTATAAATACTCTGTCTTATAAGATGAGATATAATGACAAGGGTTGTAATGCCTACTGCAATCATTACCAGGTAACTAATCATATTTAATCCCCTGGTAAGACGTTGCACCTGCTCTAAAACTGCTTTGTTATCCCGAACATAACTGATTCCCTCCATAATCGAAATCTGATTCAGTACGAAATCCATCTCTTCCAGGTTAATTCTTACCTCTGTATATGCTTCGAAGGGATTCTCATCAAACAGCTCTAATATTTTTGCTTCCTCACCCAGGATGTCCTGCATCCGACTAAAAGCCTCCGTTTCACTAACAAGTCTTGCATTTTCCACTCCATCAATGGAATTTATATATTCTATCATCTCTTCTGCCTTGTTGTATGTAACCGTTTCATTAAAATAGGCGCTAATCTCCGCTTCCTTTTGCAGTGTTTCTACTACTTTGCTGCTGATGTTCCAACCCGTAATAACTAAGCCCAGCAAGAATAATATTAAACCAGTGCCAAGAACGGATAAAAGATTCGAGAGAAGATTCATATTGATTATATTAGCTACCTCTCTAAGAAAATAGCCAATATTATGTACGAGTTTCATCTACTCTCGCCTCCCCCTTAATAATTCTTAGTTTACCTTCCTCCACTTCAATGCAAGTTGCATGGGGCACATTCTGAATCAAATGAGTTGCATGGGTAGTTATGATAACCGCAGTATTACTGTCAACAAAAGAATATAAAAGTTGTAAAATATTAATCGCGTTTTCATAATCCAGATTACCGGTTGGTTCATCCGCAAGTATAAGTGCTGGTTTCCTTGCCACTGCCCGTGCGATAGCAACCCGCTGACTTTGCCCCCAGGATAGGTTTTCTACAAGTGTATTCTTTTTTTGTTCCAAATGCACTCGTTCAATGGCTTCTTCTGCAATTTTCTTTATCTTTTTTGACGGTATGTCAAGAAATCTCATACCCATCATTACATTATCCAAAGATGTTCTTCCATCAATTAATTTAAATTCCTGATATATAGGTCCAATGCTTTTTCTTAACTTCCTTATGTTTTTTACTTCTTCCTTGGTTATCAACTGTCCTATCACCGTTAACGTACCTGTCGTTGGATACTCCATTCCCATTAGGAGCTTTAGAAAACTAGTTTTGCCAGACCCGCTGGGACCTGTAAGAAAAACCAGCTCGCCAGGCTTAATTTCCATAGTAACATCTTTTAAAGCAAGGGTTCCGTCCTTGTATCTTAATGATACTCCTTTTGCACTTATCACACGATTCCTCCCTTTCATTATTACAATCAATTAGGCAATTGCCTATTACAATCAATAATAGTCCAACTAAAAATCAGGGGTTAGTTCATATTCCAGATAATGTTCATTTACACCTACCGCCTTAAGCTGGATGTCAAAAAGCAGCATGTCACCAGCTATCTCCATGAAATCGATTCGTATAGATCCCTCTCTGAATAATTCATCAATGGAAGTTTTCTCTAACGGCATGTCATAGAAACTTCCTTCCTCTACCTGAAATTTTATTATACTATTATCTTCTATTATAAAGTTTCCATATAGGACTAGATGCTTTTCTGGTATCTCAATTTTAACAATATCTGAGTTAAAGTCAAATACCATCTTCGGCAGTTTAGAGTTCTCGTTAAGAATTTGATTCAGTGTATCTTCATGGAGAGAACCACTTGTGTTAGTAAATGATAATTTTAAGTTTAAATCTTCATTTGTAAAACTTCCAGCATTAATAATAGTTTTAAATTCCTCAACTATCTGAGAGAAAAGGATTTTAATTTCTTCCCACATCTGATCCAAATTGTTTAATTGCTCCTCATAGAAAGATTTATTTTCTTCCAGGGAATTAAGATATGCTTCTTGTTCTTCCTTTAATTGATTTTTTCTTAGCAGAGGTTCCTTTAATG
>JAQZAX010000147.1 GCA_029239455.1 Anaerocolumna sp. | reverse complement strand
ATCTCCTCCGTTCTATACCTATGGGGGTATAGATATAGACTAACAATAAAGTATGAGATAGTCAATATCTCTTTATTACTGCATTATTTTATCTTCAGGTAAGGAGCTTCACATTTATATAACGTTGTGTTTACCTTAAAATCATCAAGTAGTGAATACCCATATTCTAACCGTATAGTAATTTAACTAAAAAAAGAAAGAGCTCCAACTGACCAAAGTTTCACTCTTTCTCATCAACCATCCTGTTCCTAATTCGTTATCCGCTGGATACATGGTTACCCTCATGCTAGTTATATCCTTATGGTAAAAATCTTTGGTGTGTTCAGATATTTTAATTAAAAATTCTTAATTTGTTTTTTTAAAGTCCTGCTAATGAAAATGTGAAACCTGCAAAAACCTTTCTATCTTATACTTACTTATTCACAATGTTATTACTGCCATACCTTTGGGATAAACAATGATTGAAATACCTAAGGAGCATTTACTACGTTGACTATAATTGTTCAAAAAAACCGTAAAGTATAACAAATGAGGAACTGCGACAACATCCAATTCCTTAGATAGGACCAAAATAATCTATTCATTATATTCATGTACTGTTCCACTCCCAATAATAAACTCTCCAATAGCTGTTCTGCCATCACTTTCATATACTGTAAAAGATTTAATCATTGGCTGATTATCTTGCCATTCTAAGGCTTCCTCAGGAGTTTTAAAGTTATGTTCTGGATACAAATCTTCCCTGTATACATAGCCATGAAGACCTTCCTCAGAAACAACCGCTATTAAATCAGCTCCAAAAAGATCTGGTCCATACGTTTGCCCATACTCATTTGTTTTGAGAGCATTAGCGTTTGCAATATGCTCTTCTGAATAATGACCTTCTGTTAAATCATTGTTTAGTTTTATTATCTGCTTCTCACTAAGATTCGCATCCTTTACTTTTTCTAACAAAACCTCAGAGATAGTTACCATTGCATAAGCTGTAGACGGTATAAAAATAAGAAACAAAATAATAGATATTATCTGGGCCAATAAAACCCTATTTCTTACTTTAGTATGCTTTGTTTGGAGTGACAGATTCTCTAAACGCCTTCTACCAGACTCTGATATCTGCATTCTGTCTTTCTTGTTATAATAATTATCATGTAATTCTTTTTCCAGTGTTAAATCATCCATATTTTACTCCTCCTTACTCATCTTTTTCAACAGTCCTCTTGCTCTATCCAACTGCGTGCCTACAGTAGATGCCCGTAATTTTAAAATAGATGATATTTCTTTTATTGAATAACCTTCCTGATAAAATAATTGAATTACTATACGGTATTTTTGCGGAAGTTTCCGAACTAATTCCCAAATATCTATTTCATCTTTGTTCTCAGATGGAATATTTTCATTTATTCCTTCCGTTCTACGATACCAGAATGAATTAGCATAATCCTTTGCCGTATTGATTGTTACTCTTAGAAACCATGCTTTTTCATGATTATCATCTTTAAATATTGGCGATTTTCTCATATATTTTATAAATACTTCTTGAATAACATCTTCTGCATCGGCTTGGTTTCCACAATAACTATAAGCACAACGCAACATTATATTTGCATACTTTTCAATTAGGTTATTAATTAAGATTTTTTCATCTATAGTCATCTCAATTTGCCATCACTTCCTTTTATTATATAAACGATTCAAATATATAAAATTTCTCATTATAAAATTTTTTTTAATAGCGTTAGTATTATCATGAAAAAAGCTGTTGCACCGATCTCATAAGTGCGACAGCTTTTTTCTAGACAAGCGAACTTGCTAACTAATTCATCTTGCTAAAACATTCTCGAATAATACTGTTCAATTTGTAACAGTCTCAATTCCTGTATTATCAATTACAAAACTATCGATAATTGCTACTCCATCTTCATTATAAAGTGGTATCGTTCGCTTACTTTTTAATGGAGTTATATCATTAGGGTTATCTATTTTTGTTGAATTTAGATCAGATGAACGAACATATCCAAAAATATTATTAATTCCACGAGCCGCTATTAAATCTAGCTTGATTCCCATAGTATCTGCAATAAGTTCAGAGCCATATGTCTCGCCATTCTTATTGACTTTGATATTATTACTAGCATCTAGACTTAAACTGGCACGAGAACCACCAATAGAAAGATATGGGGTACCATAAGCTTCATATCCAGTGTAACTATTACCGTTATATAGGTCTACTTCTCCTTTAGAATAATATGTACCAGATGTGTAAATAAAACTTGTTGTTGCACCTATTCCAGCTACAGCGTTTTGATTATAATACCAGTCAGATGATGTAATAAGAGTTGTATTTTTGTCATATAATCGAGCATGAACTCCCATATATCCAATTGGTATATTACCACTACCATTGCTCATGCATTTTACAAGTCCATAAATAGAGCTAGAATCAAAGCTAGTTGCATATGAATAAAAATAATAATTATATCCATTTTCTGTTTCATATGCATAACTTGATGTTACGGTTGTTGATGCAGCATAAGCATAACTAGAATTAACATAAGTTACAATTAAGAAAGCCATACAAACGCTTGCTATTTTACATAAGATCTTCTTCATACTTTATCCTCCTTGTGTACATGGGTAGCATAATATTAAGCACTAAAAGTACCATAATATGCAGACTGATAGTTGTTGTTGACCCAATACCATCAAATATTAGTAATATACAAGCTTCAAAAAGCAAGATTGTTCTCGTTCTTCTCTTGTATACCTTTATTTCTATATGGTCTAAGGGTATATTACCGCTTTCTACCGGTGCAAGAAAGAAAATAATTCCTCCAGGCGTCAGTGTAGCCATCAAGCAAATAAAGCTCGTCCAAGGTATCAACTTTATTCCCAAAAGTGTTGCCAATATGATTACTATAGAAAGCAGATAACATCTTAACTGTGTTTTTGCATGATACCCTCCTGCATAGCTTCTAAGAGGAATATATGCAAGCAGAAAAATCAAACTTTGCCATACCATCCCAAAAATAAGAGCTATTATTAAGGCTGTATACAAATTAATTATCATCAAAAGACCCTGCTTTAAGCCATATGTATATAAGTCTTTATCCTGAGAGGTTATTACTCCGCCGTTCGCAAGTGAATATGTAATTCTTTTAGATACTGGGATTCTCATTAGAACTTACGAAGCTTTCTGGCACCTTCCGGTAGCTTTGGTTGATGTACTATCCAAGCACAGGTAGTATTAACATTCAAGGCAGTCACTAATAACGCCAGGCTTGCAATCATACCACCAAATTTATTAATAAAATCTTTTGTACTTATTCTCATAGCCATTCCCTCCTCTCTCATTAATTCTTTTGGTAGCTTCATAGTATCACTTAATGGACTGCTCTGCGGAAAGATGGCGAAATTCGTATCTATATTGGTGAAAATCGTTGTTTTTTGACAATTAATTTAATCTGCCAATTTATCTGTTAAACTTATTTTATTGGATTATAAAGCAATACATTGACTTCAAATGTATTATCATTATAATCGATATCCATTGCCCCGTTATATTTTTCCAAAACATTTTCTATACTACTAAGACCTATTCCATGATTTTTGGTATCTTTCTTTGTGGTCAGGAATTTTCCATCTTTTTGATATATTTGCTGGCTATAAGAATTAATAACCGTAATATAGAGGACTGACCGATTTAGATTTATTTCAATCTTAAGCCCTTTCTCTTCACTTTTTCTTATAGCAGCTACTGCATTATCTATCAGATTACCCAATATAACATTTAAATCGTATAAATCAATATTTAGTTTATCAGGTACATTAACCGTGACATCAATTATTGCATCGGCCTCCTCTGCCTCAGCAAATTTATAGTTTAAAACGCTGTCAATATCTGAATTACCCGAGTTGCTGTATTCTTTTTTTGCATTAACATGCTCGTATATAATATTCATATAGTGAATCAGGTCCTGCATCTTATCGTTCTGAAGCATACTCTGCATGATTGATATGTGATTTTTCATATCATGCTTTAGCATCTTGATATTGTAATCGGATGTTTTTTTTATTTCCAATTGATTAGCGTAAGCTTTGATTTGTTGTTTTAGGAGACCTTTCTCATACTTATCGTCATAATATCCTTCAAGTATATCATACAAGTAAAAGACCAGAACATTGATGCCTAGTAAAAGGCTTACAATTAATATAGTGGCAGAAGAACTGTAATCAAATAAAAACGCAGTGACAACAATCATGATGCTGCTAGTCGGAATCAGTAGGATTGCGAACCGGTGAATAATATACATCCGTTGCATTCCCTTTTCTTCAGTCTTTCTCTTGTTAAAAATTTTTTCTAGAATCATTACAAATATGAATAGTAGCATATCCCAATTATTTACATATTTATCCATTCGGGTAATAGCCTTTGCAATTAATGTTAATTGGATGATCATTAAGTAATACTCTTAGATAAAATACGAATTATGCCGAATTATGTAAAAATAATGGATGTTTTGTATTAATACAATTGTTTAGGAAAGGTTTAAGTTTAGGGTCAAAATTTAAAGCATTTCAGTAAACTAAATGCCCTATATTTGATACTTTTCAATTGAGCCAAGTCACGACTCGAAGATATTGTCTGCGGGTAATTCCAGCAGCGTCTTTGAACTGCAACGGAACAACAGATTATACATCTCCTTCTGATTGGCATAGACCAGTGGATTCGATTGGGTGGGTATGGTAAAAACGACATGATAATAAGGGATTCCCTGTATCAGTCCAGAATTCCTTGTATCTACGCAAACGTTCTGAAGGGTACTCTGACAGCAGGGACAGTGGCGGTTGTTACAGGAATTATTGTGGATACTGAAGCAACCACAGTATGAACGGATATAAAAGACATGATACCAGAGGCAGGCTTATACTGCTACTTATTTAGCTTATTTTTAAACTGTATTAAATATATCACAGAAAATATTACCTGAATTTGCCTTATATGTCATTATGTGATATTATTTTATTATGATATAAAGATTCATTGACAGTATAATAGGCAAATAATTTACTAAATTAATAACAAAAAAGAGGGTAGAGATATGAAAATGACAAAAATCAAATTATTCCTGTCAGTAATTATGGCTTTCGTAATTCTATTTACTATTTCCCATCAAGA
>JAQZAX010000146.1 GCA_029239455.1 Anaerocolumna sp. | reverse complement strand
AATAGTCCGCTTATGTGGCATACTTCTAGATTGTTGCTACCACTTGCAAGATTATAAATACTGTTATTTAGCTTCGCCGCTGCTTTTATGGTTCCACCAACTCCACAGATTGTCTCATAGGTCTCCTGCTTTAATCCTTTGGCTTGTAAATGCTCAAATACAATATTACGAATGAAGACACGCTCCTCTTCATTGGGTATGATATTGCTCACATGTTTTACAAATAAATTTAAGGAGCCAATAGGCATACTGATTGCCTTTTGAATCACTTTATTGCTAAAAACTACGATTTCCGTACTGCCACCACCTATGTCAACCAGAACACCATTCTTATTATTGATGAATTTAGTTGCTCCAATAAAATCAAGGGTTGCCTCTTCTTCTCCGGAGAGGACATTGGTATCATATCCGGTGCGCTTCTTTATCATTGCTACAACTTCATTTGTATTGATGATATTTCTTAGGGGAGCTGTTGCAAATATATAAATCTGACTTTCTTCAATATGAAATATATTTAAGATATCCTGATATTCCATTAAAATTTCACAAACTCTGTCAACACCCATCCTGCTTAGCATATCGTTTTTAATAAAATTAGCAAGGCCAGCCATGGTTTTGCGTTCTAATAATATTTTTACAACATTCCTATTATACTCATAAACACAGAGCTTTATGGTATTTGACCCCATATCTACAATCGCACTTATCATAAAAACCTCCAAAAAATACATCTTATATTATTTCCCTATTAATCAAGAAATTACCTGGCAGTTTAGACTGCGTAAGAAGGCACAAACCAAAGATTTGTGCCTTCTTACAGGGTAAAGTTATTACATCAGGAGATACTATATTTATCTAGTTCATCTTCCTTATAGCTAATAGTTTTTGAATCTTCTCAACCGCATATTCTTCGATATCCTTCGCAGCTTTAATTTGCTCAGCTAACTTTAATCTGTACTTTTTATCAGCCATTAACATATATTCATCTAATGGGAAGAAAGACATTGGTATACTATCCTTGATTCTACCCCATAAATGAGACACTTTGCTGTATAAATCTGCAATTTGAAGTAAGTCATCCTTATGTTTTGGAAATGCTTCAGCCATTTGACGAAAAAATGCCGCTCCAGATTTCCTCTTCATTTCCAATCGGCTACTTGTATCACTTCCAAATGCCAAACATCTTTGCTGTATAATTTCATCATTATTTAATGGAAAATTATCATCATATTCTAAGTCATAAATCATGGCCTTAAAAGCAATCAACCCATTGGTAAAATTTTGATAAGTTATCCTGTCTTTCGTTGTGTATTGGCTAAACACTGTTTTTCTTGCAAGTTTTATAATCCATTCTAAAGTTGAATTTAAAACCATATCCATTTCTGGCTGTTCGTCTTGTTTCTCTAAAGTAATAATGGAAAGCGGGTTATTACTTTCCGTCCAGTTCGTCTTATATATTAATTCAGCCTCTGCATGACTTCCTGCTACTATGGCGGTGTTACCATCTTCACTGTATCCGGAAATTACACAGTATTCTAAAGGGGATGTTAACAGGCCTTGTGCTAGTACAGGTATATTATTGTTAATACTATGTACCACTGTCTCGATACACTTTTGTTGATTACTCTTTACCGGAATTATTGCATAACCATAACCCAAGGCAGTAAAAGTTCTTTCCATCACTTCCGGGCCAAACATCGTTAGATCACAGTTATCTCCTTCATCTATGTTCCAAAAATGAAAGAAAGCTCCACCAGTGATACCCATAATAAAATCAATGGTAACATTTTCACCCATGGCTGACATGATACTCCATACAGAGCTGCTAAAACTAACGCACTTATTCCCCAAATTTATAGTCTTTATATCTTCAATCACTTTCTCCATTAAGATTAAAATCCTCCTCTATCTAATCCTACAGGCGGTCATAAAATCAGTAACTAGTACATCGTTTTCAAATTAACCAGACCGATTACTTGTCTAAACCTCCAGCGGTATCATCCAAAAAGCCTCGGCGTAGCACCACTACGCCTGTGTTTTTTGGATGTTACCTATGGACGTTTATCCTGCGTACTCAGTCTAGTTATTTGCAAAACGATGTACTAGTCAATAAGTCCAAACTTGTTCAACGGCCAAATTCGAAGAATTGCTCGTCCTCCAATATTATCTTTAGAGATAATTCCAATTTCTTCATATCTGCTATCAAAACTAATTTCTCTGTTATCGCCAAGAACAAAATATTCATTCTCACCCAAAGTTATGGGGTCCTCTGCGATTCCTGAATAAGTAATGGGATCTTTGCCGTAATCTTCTTCTAATACTTCCCCATTAATGTCACTACCAATAATTTGTACTGTTTCACCAGGTAATCCTATGATTCTTTTTACAAAATATTCTTCTACATCATGCCCATAGGGATAAAACACAATAATATCAAAACGGTTTAACGCATCTACTCTATAACTTATCTTCTCTACCAAAAGATTTTCTTCATTAAATAGTGTATTTTCCATGGATGGCCCATCCACCACGGTTCTCTGAATTACATAAATCGGAATAATATAGATACAGGCATAAAAAATTGCAATATAAACCAAAACTTCAAGAAAGATAGCCTTGAGAGATCTCTTCTTAACTTCCTCTATCCTATCAGTGTTACTATGATCCAATTCATTATTCCCGCTAAGTTTTGCGTCTAATAAATCTTTATCATCTTTCATTACTATCACTCCTGTCCCTTATTGATGTTCTAACACATCAAAATGATTCATCGGCCAAATTCTGACCCACGCGCGTCCTGTAATGGCAGCTCTTTTAATTGGTCCGATTTCTCTACTGTCTTTGCTATGATTTCTATTATCACCCAAGACAAAATATTCATCATCCCCTAAAATAATTGCATCGTTTGCTATTCCACCATCTAACATTTGCTCCATACCGTAATTCTCTGCAAGTAACACGTCATTAATATAGATGTCACTGCCCTTTATCTGGACTTTCTCTCCCGGAAGGCCAATAATTCTCTTAATATAATAAGTATCTTTATCATCCTCATACGGTCTAAAAACTATGATATCAAATCTCTCCGGAACTCCAAAACTATAGGATACTTTCTCCAGTATAAGGTGATCTGCATCCTGGAGCGTACTCTCCATGGAACTTCCGCTTACTTCTATCTGCATACCAAGAAATTGATGAATTAATAATACAATTACAATTACAACAGTAAAGTATTTTATCATTCCCCATATTTCTTTTACATAATTAACAGAATCTTCTATCTCCTCATGGGCATCATAGGACTCCGTTAATAGTTCGGTATTATTTTCCTCTTCGACTTTCTCTAGCTTCTTAATATCTTCAACGTTTACAATCTCTTCAACGTTTTCAGTCTCTTCTACGTTTACAATCTCTTCAACGCCTTCAATTTTTTCAAAATCTTCAATCTCTTCTACGCCTTCAATTTCTTTCACGTCTTCTTTAAATTCCATCTTTCTATCAGTCATATCTTTCTCCAAAAATGATAAAAACTTCCGTATAGTAGTTGGTCTACGAAGAACCTATTGTTATGACATTGTTTCCTCGAATCTTCTTAACCATACGAAAGTGCCTATCGGAATCAAATAATAATATTATTCCTCACTTGTTTCTTCATCATTTAAAACTTTAACTTTTCCATGATATAATTCTTCCACTGCTATGGATAGTGGTTTATTGCAAGTTGGTCTAACTAAAGAATCTGAACCATTAATTAATTGTCTGGCTCTCTTAGCTGTTGCTAAAACTATGGAATATCTGCTATTTACTACAGGTTGTTCACCTGGTTCTACCTCGCTGTTTACTATTTTCATTAAGTCAGTATATGATGGATGTAACATAATAAGACTCCTTCCTTTTGTTAGCTATCGTTTTATTTTATTATGATTAAAATATCTATTCTATATTATTCTGCCGAAAGCGCAGTATTATCAGTCCCTTCTTTTGCATTGACCCTACCGGTTATTGTTTCAGGCAATAATGCAGATAAAAGTAAGTGACCGCTATCCGTAACTATGACAGCTTTCGTTTTTCTGCCACAGGTTGCATCAATGGCAGTACCTGCATCTTTCGCATTCTGAACCATTCGCTTAATTGGTGCAGCTTCTGGACTAATTATTCCAACAATCTTATTAGAATTAACAACATTGCCAAATCCAATATTAACTAATCGATTCATATGGTACCTCACTTCACAAGAAAAAGCAACTACTCAATATTTTGTATCTGTTCTCTGACTTTTTCAATTTCAGTCTTTAAATCAATGGCTCTATTAGATATCTCAAGATCGTTTGCTTTCGATAAAATCGTATTTGCTTCCCGATTCATCTCTTGGGCTATAAAGTCTAACTTTCTACCGATTTCTTCTCCACTGTCTAAGGTAATCTTCATGTTCTGAATATGGCTTCTTAAGCGGACAGTTTCTTCATCCACGCAGATTTTATCAGCAAATACAATGACTTCAGTTGCTATAATACTTTCTTCTATCTGCGTATCACCCAACAAGTCATTTACCTTATCCCTCAGTTTCTGTCGATATTCTGATACGATGAAAGGTGATTTTTCTTCAATAAAATTAACAATATCAACCATACCGTCAAGCTTCTTGATCATATCTGTCTTAAGATTTTCGCCCTCTAAGATTCGGGCAGCTACCAGTTGCTCACTGGCGGTTCTGATTGCTTTTTCAACCAGTTTCCATAGTTCCTGTTCATCGATGGTCTGTTCTTCTAATGTAAACACATCGGGATATCTGGATAATTTGGATACATTAATATCATTGTCAATAGAGAATGTTTCACTCATCTGTTTCAGATATTTTAAATATTCTCTTGCTATATCTTCATTGTATTTTACACAGATATTATTTTCTGTATAGTCCTCATAAGTAATAAATACATCTACCTTACCGCGACCAATGTACTGTTTTAACACATTTCTTATTCCTGCCTCAAAAAAGCTTAATTTCTTAGGCATCTTGATTGAAATATCACAGTATCTGTGGTTTACAGCCTTCATTTCTACAATAATCTTACGTTCCTTAGTTACTTCCTCGCATCTGCCAAAACCGGTCATGCTTTTTAACATTATCACACGTCCCTCAGTCTCTATTTCTGGAATGCCCAGTATTTGTAGCATAGATT
>JAQZAX010000145.1 GCA_029239455.1 Anaerocolumna sp. | reverse complement strand
TACCTGAAAGATTTGCTTCGTCGGTGCTACATCGCTTTCCAGAGTTTCGTCCAGAACTGGTCCTTTTGCCTGAGAGTTATTGCGAATCACCTTCGGCGCCGTGAATTTATACACAGTCTCTCCCAATTCCTTCATCCGATATTTATAGGTAAATTATATAATGTGGGATTTATAAAGTCAAGATAATAACTAGTATAATTTTCCTATCATTTACCTATAAATTATCTGTAGAAGATCAAGCTTCAAATCTTTCGTATACCAATTTATACTACATTAGGAGGTTAGGTAAAAATAAAACGATTTCGGGGATAAAGGTAACAAGTAACAAAACAATAACCATAGTTGCATAAAATGGGATGAGTGATTTTACTATCTTTTCAATCGATGTTTTTCCGATGGAACATCCAACAAATAGTACTGCACCAACGGGTGGTGTACATAATCCAATTGCCAGATTTAATACCATCATGACACCAAATTGAATAGGATCCATACCAATCGCTTCCATAACCGGTAATAGTATCGGTGTTGTTATCATAATAAGCGGCGCCATGTCCATAACACAACCAAGGGCAAGAAGTAAAAGATTGATTAGTAACAAGAGCACTATTTTATTATCGCTAATTCCCAATAAAAAGTTAGTAACTAATGCAGGAATCCTAAGATAAGCTAAAAACCATCCGAAGGCATTGCAACTTGCAATTAATGCCAATACCATTGCTAATGTTTTTAGTGAATTCATTAATATTATATTCATATGTCTCAGTGGGATTTCTCGATATACAAAAAAAGTAATAATAAATGCATAAAGACAAGCAACTGCTGCTGATTCCGTAGCAGTAAATACTCCGCCAATTACACCGCCGATTATAATGACTGCAGTCATTAGGCCAAGAAGAGCACTTACTGTTGTTTGCCAAGCTTCTTTTTTGGTAATTTTTTTGCCTTTTGGATAGCCTCTTTTCACTGCAATAATATAACTGACAATCATAAGTCCTACACCAAGTAAAATACCGGGTAGGATTCCTCCAAGAAATAATCTTCCAACGGAAATACCCCCTGCGGATACTGCAAATATAATCATGTTATGACTTGGAGGGATTATAATTCCCTGGCAGGCACTGGTGATTGTAACATCTACCGAGTAGTCTTCATCGTAGCCGTTTTCCACCATCATGGGAATCAACATAGCTCCAATGGATGACACATCAGCTATGGCTGATCCGGATATTCCGCCAAAAAACATACTGGCAAGAATATTTACCTGAGCCAAACCACCTCTTACTCTGCCTACCAAAACATTAGTAAAGGCAATAATTCTTCGGGAGATTCCTCCTGCCCCCATAATTTCACCTGCAAGAATGAAAAATGGTATAGCCATGAGGGAAAAAGAATGGATTCCCTTTACCATTTGAACTGCTACACTCATTAATGGCACCTCCAAATATATGGCAGTTGCAATTGCAGCAGTTAATAAGGCAAATGAAATTGGAGTTTTAATAATTAGTAGTATAATAAATGTACCTAATAATATTAGTATTCCTAAATGATCAATCATTTCCGGCACCCCCTCTTATATTTTTGTATCCCGACTGATAGCCTATAAGATTAGCAAATGAAAAATAGGCAATTAATAAGCCGGAAACCGGGACAGCCCCATATAGCATTGCAGAGGGAAGTCTGGTTGCGGTCATAACATTATTTATGGTGCTTTGAATTAAATTAAAACCAAACAACATTAATACGATTCCTATGGAAAATATAATAATATGTATTAATTTCGCTATTATTTTTTGAATTATTTTAGGAAACATCTCAAAAAAGACGACGATGTTTAAATGTAGGTTATGTTTTACCCCATAGGCGATGCTAATAAAACCAAAGTATACCATAAGCATCATCGATATCTCTTCTGACCATTTTATTCCTGTGTTAAACGCATATCTGAAAAGTACATGGATACATATAATTAGTACCATGGCAACCAGCATAGCTTTCGCAATGCTAATACATAAATCCAGGAGAGCATTGAAAAACCAGTCAATATACTTCACGTAAGCTCCTCCTTATTACTGCATGTTTTGAATTTGCTCCAAAAGATCTGTATAATCTGCCGCGAACTCTTCATAAATTGGTTTCACAGCTTCAACAAATTCATCTCTGTTTTCTAACTCTGATACCTGAGCTCCTGCTGCAATTGTCTTCTCCATCGCTTCTTTTTCGATTTCAACATAGGTTTCTCTTTCCCATATCTCAGACTCTTTTGCCGCTTCTACTAAAATCTGCTGATCTTCAGGTGAAAGCTTATCAAATACTAACTTGCTGCATATAAGAATTTCAGGTGGTGCTGTATGTCCATCTACCGTAATATATTTAGCAACTTCATGATGACTGTTTTGATCGTAACTAACCCAGTTATTCTCTGCTCCGTCAATAACTCCTGTCTGTAATGAGCTATAAACTTCTCCAAATGCCATTGGGGTAGGCGTTGCTCCAAGAGATTCTACCAAACTAACCATAAGCTGACTCTGGGTAACACGTAATTTCATACCTTTCATATCTTCCAATTTTGTAATTGGTTTTATAGAATTATAGAAATTTCTTGTTCCAGCATCATATAAAGCTAATCCTACAAAATTACTGTCTTCAACGCTTGATAATAACTGAGTACCAATCTCACTGTCAATTACTTTATGCATATGCTCCACATCTCGGAATAAATATGGCATCTGTAATAGATTAAGCATTGGAGAAAATTCACACATTGGAGCTAAATTTACACGTGTTAAATCAATGGCTCCAAATTGTACCTGTTCAATAATGGCTTGCTCATCTCCACCAAGCTGTCCTCCGGTAAATACCTCAATTTTAATTCTTCCATTGGTTTTGCCCTCAACCAAGCTGGCAAATTTAAGTGCTCCCATAGTTGCAGGATAGGTTTCATTTTGAGTATCTGCAAGTCTTAATACAATTGTCTCTTCTGAGGAAGCATCCTTTTGCTCTATTGCAGTGGTTTCTGCACTATTTCCTTGTGTTGCTGCAGTAGTATCTGTTGTAGAAGCAACATCTGTTTTCTTGCCGCATCCTACGAATAACCCCATTACAAGAGTTATGGTTAATACTATTGACATAATTTTTTTCATATTTTTTCCCCTTTCTATGAATCATGTATAATATTTTTTTACATATTCATTGTAGAAGAAAAAAGCATACATTAAAATGTACACTTTTGTCCTTGAGTATCAATTATTTGTTATATACATTTACCAATGCTAACGCAATAAATAAATTAGCACTTTTTTGTCTATATAGCATTTTTTTGATATATAGATGGCGAGATGCCAACAATTCGTTTAAACACCCTGGTAAAATAATTGGGTTCACTGTATCCAACTGCATAGCAAACTTGTTTTACTGAAATAGAAGGGTCTAACAATAATTGTTTCGCTCTCTCTATTCGAATCCTGGTTAAATATTCAATAAAGTTCTCATTAAATGTATGTTTAAAAAGTTTACTGAAATAATAAGTACTAAATCCAATACGTTCCGCCATATCTTCTAGTGTTATATTGTTCATATAATTAGCTTCAATATATTTTACGAGATTCTCAATCCATTCATTGTTAACCATAATTTCAGAGGCAATGAGGGAGTCAATCAAATTTTCCATAAACTCTAAGACATAATTGTTTATTTTTTGCTTATCCTCACAGTCTGATAATTTACTATAAAGCTCATATGTATTGTCTATTTGTATTTTACTCTTGAAATATCTACTAAGGACAATTATAATTCCATAGATTCTTCCTATTGGTTCCATATTTTCCTCTAGAATTGTGTCAACGGCCTGATTGAACATTAACATTGCTTCATTATATTTCCTAGAAGATAAATAATCGCAAAGTTGAGTTTCTATATCGTGTCTTAATAGCATCTGTTTTAAATTCTGTTTATAATATTTATAAAAATTAACGGTTTCTTCACCCTTCATCGCTGTTTTGGCCGCCTGAAACGACATATAGATTTTACTCACCTGGTTAACCTGTGGTCCTACCGCCAATTTTAACTTTATTTGCATTTCATCCTGGACTGTTTGTACTACTGTTTTAAGTATTCTTTTGTATTCCTCTTCCTGCTTTAAATCATTGGACAGGATTAACATATACAGGTTAGAGGATCGCTCACATGCGCATATCCTAATATCCTCTGATATTACTTTTATCTGCTCTTTCCATAAGTGAATAATATGCTTTGCTTTAATTTCAACATTTCCAAATGTATTAAATGAAGTAATTACTCCTGTACCATAAGAAAACTGAATACCTAATCCCTGAAAATGTTCCAGAATTGTATCTTCATCAACATTACTAAATGTAATAGCAGAAACTGCTTCACTTTCTAAATACTCCTCAGCTCGTTTCGCCTTTAATTCATTGATCCTCTGCTGGTTCTTTTTTTCTTCTAATATTTTCACAGAATGTAAGGTGCTTTGAATCGTCTGAATGATAACCTCGTCTGATGCAGGCTTGACTAGAAATTCTACAGCTCCAATGGTTATACTTTCTTTTGCATAACTAAAATAAGTGAATCCTGTCAACATAATAATTTTACAATCTGGAAGCATTTTAATAATTTCTTTGCCTGCATCAATTCCATTCATAATAGGCATTTTAATGTCCATAATTATAATATCCGGTTGCATTGTCTCCGCTAATTCTACCGCTCTTTTCCCATTGGCTGCCTGTTCAATTGTTGTAATTTCATTAAAATTATTCTTTATAATATCTTCTAGCGCTTTTCTTTCCATAGATTCATCATCGGCAATTAATAATTTATACATTTACAGTTCCCCCGTCATAATTGGAAATACTATTTGTATCATGGTTCCATATCTTGGACTAGAGCAAATTCTAAAAGTTCCGCCTTGAATTAAGTTCACTCGTGCAATAATATTAGAAAGCCCGATGGCTGTCGTATGTCCAGTATGTTTTTCAATTTTACCTTCCATTATGGTTTTTTGCATTTCCTTTGAGATACCTACTCCATTATCAAATATACGCAGGTATAACGTATCATATTTTTTCTTGGTGTCAACAACAATTAAGCCTCCAAATTCAAGGTTCTCAATACCATGAATAATTGCATTTTCTACCAAAGGCTGCAATATCATGCTTGGTATCAACGCAAAATAGCAATTCTTATCACCTGTCACTTTATAGTTAATTCGTTCCCTGAATCTATGGGTCTGTATATATATGTAT
>JAQZAX010000013.1 GCA_029239455.1 Anaerocolumna sp. | reverse complement strand
TAAGAGATATAGTGTTTGAGGGTAAGGCAGCCAAATTGAATATATATACAGCGGTATTCATCGAACAACAAAAACTTGGCTTTTGACCCTCAAATCCTATAAAGTAAAAAAGTCAAAACGTTTAATAAAATATATATGTTTAGTGCTTGTAAGCCATATTATTTCTTTATTATGATATCCGTAATTTGTTCATAGGAAGCGCCTTTTGTTATCTCATATGTGCCAACTATAATGATTGTAGAGTATCCATTATCTTTCAGATAACGGTTAAAATCAGCACTATCGTTAATTATACCATTTCTTTCAAGAAGTCTGGCAACATCTTCTGAAGTCATTCCTCTTTCTATTTCTATGACTGCCTCTTTAGCCTCTGTTGCAGTTTCAGATTCGGCTTTTGTCTCAGCGTTAGCTTCTGTTTCATTCGTCGCTTTCGTTTCCGCTGTTTTTGCTTCCTCCACGGGCTTAGTTTCAGTTGTTGCTTCCGATTCTTCCACGGGTTTCGTTTCATCTGTTGCTTCCGATTCTTCCTCCGCTACCGTTTCAGCTTCTGTTTCCGATTCCTCCACGGGCTTAGTTTCAGTTGTTGCTTCCGATTCCTCAAGTTCCGATTCCTCAGCAGAAGAGGTCGGTGTCAGCAAATCTTCCATGTTTATGTCATCTTTGTCTATCGCTTGGGTCTCTTGCATATCGTTTTGGGCAGTTAATTCATTCTCCGCATTTTTTTCAGACCTGCCATAAGCTATGGATAATACAACTGTTGTTAATAGTATTCCAACGCCTAAACCTCTTAAATAGTATTTTAATTTCATTTTTATACCCATTGCATATCGCAGGTTTACCTGCGATACTGCCAAAATAAATAGTTGAAAGAATCTATTTACTTATGGCAATACTTTCTCATATTATATTTTCTTTCAACTTTGCACCTGTCTCATTCACTATTTAAATAAATCTATTACTAATTTTACCTCACCTTGACCAATTTCAAGCATTTTTGAAATCTCAAGAATAGATTTACCCTGTTTATATAAATCTAATATGACTTTATTGTTATTCTCAGCAGTTGAATCGCTGTCATTATTAACCGTTTTATTCTCTAAGTTCCAGTTTTCATGGATTCGATCATTTGTATCAACCGGAACTTTATTAGACTTCGGTAAAGATTCCACTTTTTTCTCATACATATCTGTTTTTGTGTTATCCATCTGGTATAGAAGCTCTTTCACTTCATTTTGTTTTTCATTTAACATATTATATAGAAAGACTACTTCTTCGTGATTTCTAGCTATTTTATCTAAGACTTGATTTGAGTAATCATTTACAGCTATTATCTTTTCATTTGATATTTTGCTTAACTCATCCTCTGTATTGGTTACCTTCTCTTCGGTTACCTCTGTTATTATTGTATTAATTTTGCTTTTAATTTCTTCGGTATCTAAATCAACTGTACTATTATTTAAATTTTCTGACGTTAAGGTATTTTTATTTCCTGATTTATCAATCAAAAAGCCACTGATAATAATAATACCCACACCTATGAGGATTAGAACTATTTCTAATGGTGTCATTATAATCTCCTATTATATTTTTATGTCAAATGAACCAGGATTAATTTTATCTTTCGGTGTTGTTTCAGAATTACTATTTTTCTCTTTATCCTTCTTATTCTTTTTCTGATGATGGGGATTATTCCCTTTCTCCTTTGCATCATAACGATACTCATGATTATCACCTTTTAAAGTCTTCACCGTCTGCTGATTATTATGTTTAATCTGACTGTTAAACTGATTATTTAATTGAGCTTGTTCATTTAATGTTCTTTGACTTTCCTGATGTTTATATTGGGATACTTCCTGGGATTTTGGAGCCATTGTTACTATATCGATGGGTTTAATCGGCATAATACTCCTCCTTTTATAGTCCTACAAGTTTAATGTCTGCTCTGTCTCGTATAAATTTAGTATAATGGATTTCACTTCTAACATAATAAACTACATTGGAAATTACAATTTTAACACCAGGATATGCAATATTTTCGACACGTATGCTTCCGCCTTCCGTGTTGTTCATATCCAGTTTTAATTTTTCATATCTGAGCATGGAAGTTCTTATTTTTTCATCTAAATCAATGACATTTTTCGTTGCCTGTTTGATATACTCAAACTTTTCCGGAGCTATATATTCTCCATTTTCAATCTTCTTTTTAAAAGTTGACAATATTGGCATTAATCTATCTTTATCAGCTTTATTACTATTAATTTGTTCTTCCAGTTGTCGATATTCATCAACAATGGTAGGATCGATTCCGACTTCTAACAAAGTATGGGTTCCCATCGTAGAACCAGCTGTTTTTACAGTGATACAAGTAGTAGACCTAATTTCGCCGCCCGTTACAAAGCCTTTTTTCCCTCCGACTGTTATATCACTCTGAGCAGAAACTTTGCTGTGTAAGATAGCTTCTGTTGTAATGTATCCTCCGGCTTTTACGGTAGCATTTTCGATGAATTTAGTAATAATATTACCTTCCGCTTCCATTCTACCTCTACTCATACCTTGCATACCACGTTTTAGAATAATATGACCTCCGGCTATTAAGGTAGCGCCTTCTACAACCCCATCCACAATAATGTCACCCTTAGCCTGAACGGTATATCCGGTAATGATATTACCTTTCACCTTAACATTACCTTCATATATTATATCTCCGGTGGAAGCATCAACGTTTGCCGGTACTTCGAAAGTATTTGCAACAAAGACACGGTCATCCTGTAGCATAACATGTCCGTTGGTATCAGAGTACATGGTTAGCCCATCTTCTGACAAATGAATTCCTTTACCATGACGTAAAATTAATTTCGTTACTTTTCCAGGTTTAAGAACATTGCCACAAACATCGATACCATCTTTTCCTGATACTGCTGGTTCCAGTGTAGCAAGGATATCTCCTGCATTGGTTGAACTTATCATATCCAGTTGATGAAAATCTACCGTGCCGTCCTCATTTTCCTTTGGCTTTAAAGTAGTATCCGTATTAAAATGATATCTTATAACGGCATTTTTTCCTTCGACTGGTTTTGTTCCTCTGGCTAAAACAATATCTTCACAATATCTTCTGTTATGAATGAAAGATTCAATATTTTCCTGCAAGATACCATGTTTTATTCCAGCCATCTGCAATGTTCTTACAATTTCCGATGGGTTCATTAATTGACCATCATTGGAAGGAGGATAAAATCTACCCACCGCTAACATGCGATCCGGTGAAATTGTAATTTTTAAATACTCACTGTCCGGAAGTAATGTTATTGATAGTAATTTTACCTCAGTAGGTTCCTCATGAGAAATTGATATTGCATGTCCTAAGGCTTTAATATCATAGTCATGAATTTTTTTATCAATCAAATAGTTACTTACTTCATCATATGTAATATGTTGTCCATTTTCTAAAGGGGGAAATAACTTTAAATAAGTCCCATCCTTTTTAATGTCTAGCTGAAAATAACCGTTTCTATTTGCCATAAATTGTGTCTACCTCCATAACAGTTTTTAGGTAATTAATATATAAAATTATCTCGTACCGAATAGAGCATCGCTATAATTTCCTAACTTAAGTCTCATTTTTTGAAGTGCTTTTGTATGTAATTGTGAAACTCTTGATTCTGAAACTTCCAAAATGGAACTAATCTCTTTTAACGTCAATTCTTCATAATAATATAAAATAATTACTTTTTTCTCTTTTTCTGTTAAGGAATCTAAAGATTTTACTAATTCCCCTCTTAGTTCCTGTTTTTCTATAAAACCCTCTGGTGTTTCAAATTGTGTTGCAAGCCCCGCTTCCATGGTAACATCGCTTCCCTGTTCCATGTATTCATCCAATGAAAGCAGGTTTGAAACTTTTGCCTGGTTTTGCCAGGTATCAAGTTCATCTATTGTAATATTTAGTTCTAGTGCAACTTCTTCTTCTGTCGCCAATCTGCCTTTTTCTAATTCAATTTTTTGAAATGCCACATCTATTTTTTTTTGTTTCTGTCTTAAGGTTCTGGGAACCCAATCCATTTTACGAATTTCATCAATAATGGCTCCACGAATCCGAAAACTCGCATAAGTTTCAAACTTGATTCCTTTATAATAATCAAATTTATCAACCGCATCGATTAATCCAAAGATACCATAACCAACTAAATCGTCGTATTCAACGTTATACCCCAGATACATACTTAAACGTCCTGCCACGATTTTTACAAGATTAGCATATTCAATTATGATTTTTTCGCGTACTTCAGTAGACTTAGACTTACTGTACTCTTCCCAAAGCTTAGCTTTGCTATCTGCATTCATAATAATGCTCCTTTTGTAAAATTAGTTGATTAAACTTCCTCTTCCTGATGTTCGGATACAGGAATCTGATTATCTTCTTTCTTCGATTCCATTTTGGTTGCCTTTACAATAACTTTCGCTGCAATTCTGCCGATAACATAAAAAATTATGATAATAACCAGGAGTTTTTTTAATCCTTCGAATATATCCACACGGTTTATTACATTAAAAATACTTGTAATTGCTGCAGCAGACAACATAATGGAAGGTGCTATATATCGTTCCCTCATTTTTTCACCCTCTTCTTAGAATGCAATTTCTATAAGGTATCCTATTTATAAAATTATCAGCGGCTTACCAACAGATTTAATATGAAGTTCACCATTTTCCGGATAAAACACGATAGTTCTACCATAGTTTAGTCCAGTATCTTCTGCAAGTATTCTTATTCCTAACGCATTTAGCTTTTGTTTACTTGCCTCCACATTACGATCTCCTACCCGTAACATATCGTTATTTGCATTAAAAGCAAACATTTGGGCACCACCTGCTATTTTGGCAACTAACCTGGTGCGATTTGCACCTAAAAGTTTCATTTTATCAATTAACGCATCGATTCCCGTATCCGCAAATTTTGCAACATTTTCATTGTTTCGAATTTTATTACTATCCGGCAACATTACGTGAACTAATCCTGCTATTTTGCTTGAAGCGTCGTATAATACAATTCCCACACAGGAACCTAGACCTAATGTAGTAATAGCATTGGGAGAGACGCATACATTTAAATCAGCCATACCTACTTTAACTATTTCACTCATTTAACCACCTATAATCCTAAAGAAGCCAGTATAATATTATAGGATTCAAGTGTTGGGATTAATATAAAAAATCCCTTTACGTCTGAATCATCTTTGCAGAACTGGGTTTCAATCAATAATGCTTTATCGCCCATTTTCCCAAATTCAATTGCAGGCACACTTAATATAGCTCCGGCCATATCGATTGACATATATGGTATGCTGGCATCAATACGAATATTAGTTAACGTGGAGAGTGATGATAAATAAGCACCTGCTATAATATTTCCTATTTCCTGTAATGCGGACAGCTCCATTTCCGAAAAATCTTCAAATTGAGAAAGGCTTTTACCCATTAAAATATTAACAAGATTAAAAGCTGACGTTGTATCCATGATAAACATCATCATGCCGTTAATCTCACCTTCAAGAGTAATTAATATCCCTACAACAATATTTTCAGCTCCGCCAATCATTTCCGGAAGTTCTTTAAATTCTAAGAGATCCACAATTGGAACATCCATATCAATCTTACCATTGATCATGGTAGAAAGAGCTGTTGTCGCATTACCTGCACCAATGTTGCCAATTTCTTTTAATACGTCAAATTGCATGCTATCCATTTGATCTAAATTAATGTTTGACAATGAATACACTCCTTAATTTGATTCTTTCTCAATAATCACACTGGATATATTAAGTAAAGATATCAAGTCATCTCCATGTTTACCGATACCATTTAAAAATCCACTCTTATCGCCAAGTTCACTATTTATCTTGGAGATGTTGCTTTCTTCAAGGGTCACTACTTCCTTTACCTCATCAACAATGATTCCTACTGCTGAACCGGCATCAAATTTAATGATAATTATTCTTGTAGCGTTTGTGATATTATCTTCTTCCAGACCAAATTTTAGGCGGATACTCATAACAGGAATAATTTCACCTCTAAGATTAATTACTCCTTTAAAGTAGTGCTGAGCCTTTGGTACACGTGTAATTCTCTGCATTCTAACGATATTATCAACAAAATTAATATCGATACCATACTGTTCATTTCCCAGTTTAACTACTATGTATTGCTTTCCATCAATGATATTGCTATTTGCCTCCATGTTCCTTCCTCCTAGACTAAAGTATTAACATCAAGTATAAGGGCAACTTCACCATCACCAAGAATGGTTGCACCACCGATTATCTTATTATTGTTAATGTATTTACCAATCGACTTGATAACAATTTCCTGCTGACCAATGAGATTATCAATCACTAATCCTGCTAATCTGTCACCTTTTGCAATAATTACAACTGTTAGATTATCTGATTGTTCTTGTTTTTCTTCGACATCTAATACTTTATCTAAACGAATTAACGGTATAACAGAACCCCTAAGATTGATCACTTCTTTGGAATGAACATACTTAATATCTGCTTGGGATACATCTTCTATTGTCTGTATACTTCCCAATGGAATTGCATATTTTTCACTACCAAGTTCAACCATTAAGGCTTGTATAATTGCTAGTGTTAATGGAAGTCTGATAATAAATGTACTGCCTTCACCAAGTTTGGTCTTTGCTTCAATATCTCCACCAAGTGCTTCAATCTTAGTTTTAACAACATCAAGACCAACACCTCTGCCTGAAACATCAGATATTACTTCAGCAGTTGAGAAACTTGGTCTAAACAGCAGATCAATCACTTCTTTCTCTGACATGGAATCCGCCTGCTCTTGAGTTATTGAGCCGGTTTTCAAGGCTTTTTTCTTAACCTTTTCTACATTGATTCCCGCACCATCATCTCTAACTTCAATAACAACATTGTTACCATCCTGATATGCTTCTAAATAAATGGATCCTACTTCCGGTTTGTCATTTGCAACTCTTTCAGAGTTACTTTCAAGTCCATGATCAGCAGCATTTCTTAGTAAGTGCATTAACGGATCGCCGATTTCATCAATAACCGTACGATCAAGTTCTGTTTCCTCACCGGATATGTATAATTCCATTTTCTTATTTAATTTTTTAGATAAATCCCTAATCATTCTAGGGAAGCGATTCGTAACACTTTCAATTGGCACCATTCGAACTTTCATAACAGATTCGTGAAGATTCGTGGTTACTCTCTCTAAATATTCAATCTGTTCATTAAAACCAGATTCATTCTTATTACTGTTGTCTGATGTGCTAATAGATACTAAACCATTCTTGGCAATAATTAATTCACTCACTAAATTCATTAAGATATCCAGTTTTTCAATATCAACTCTGACTGAACGGTTAACTACCGGCTTTGCAGTCTGTTTCGATGAATTATTGTTTGCAGAACTATTACTGGATTTTACTGCAGCACTCGCCGTTGATTGCTCCATTTCCTGCTCATCGGTAGCTTTGCTATCAGATTCTTCATTTGAATCATCCTCAGAGGTAAGATCAACTTTATCTATCATAACGTTTTTAACTTCGGATACTCTCATAACTTCTTCCTTCACTTTATCAAGGCTCTCTTTTGTGAGTAAAATTACGCTAAAATCCAAATCAAATTTTTCATCTTCAATATCCTGTGTATCAGGTAGTGACTTAATAACTTCACCAAGTGATTCTAAGGCTTTAAACACTAAAAAGGCTCTTGCAGATTTTAAGATACAATATTCCTGAATATAGACAGTAATGCCATAGGCATTCATACCAATTTCATTCGCCTTTTGTATGGCTCTCTTTTCGTAATCTAATAATTTTATATTTTTAAATTTCATTTGGGTAGACTCTGTCACAGTTGGATCAGAAACTATCTTTGTAACCTCAGCCTTAGGAACTTCAGTTTCCGTAACTTTACCCAATCCGACATTTAATATAGTATTGAGTTGCTTAATAATATCCTCATAATCGTTTGTTCCTTCATCTGCACTTTCTTGAATATTGCTTAAATAAGTTTCCAGTGCATCTAGTCCCTTAAACAAAACGTCTACTAAATTAGCAGTTACCTTCATATTACCATTTCTTATTTCAGAAAAAACATTCTCCATATCATGAGTTAATCGCTGCATTCTCTTATAACCCATGGTTCCGGCCATTCCTTTTAAGGAATGGGCAGCTCTAAATATTTCATTAATTGTTTCTACATTCTCAGGCTCTGTTTCCAAAATTAAAAGTTGGCTACTTAAGCTTTGAAGATGTTCCTTTGTTTCATCAATAAAGATCTCTAAATATTGGCTAATATCCATCTTAATGCACCCCCGAATTCTTAGTAATTGCACTTGCTACTTTATCTAAAGTGATGATTTCATTGGCGAGCCCGTTATCAACAACAACCTTAGGCATTCCATATACCGTACACGATGTTTCTTCTTGTGCAATCACATATATATTGTTTTTCTCTTTTAGACGTTTGATTCCTTGCGTTCCATCGCTTCCCATGCCAGTCAACACTACACAGGTGATTTCATCATAATCTAATCCTGCTAATGATTCATACATAATATCAGCACATGGTCGTAAGCCATTTCTAGCCGGTTCTGAAGTTAAAGTAATTCGATTATTACCACCTTGACTTTCAATGCGCATTTGATTTCCGCCTTTTGCAATATAAACAACATCATCTCTTAGAATTTCACCGTCCACAGCTTCCTGTACCTGAATTTTACTTAATTCATTTAACCGATTTGCTAAAGAAGCAGTAAATCCGACCGGCATATGCTGTACAATCAATACGCTGCAGCCCATCTTCTCAGGTAACAAAGGTATGATTCTTTGGAGCGCTTTTGGTCCTCCGGTAGAACAGGCGATTGCTACCAGTTTTTTTTGGTTGTCCCGCTTTGTTCTTTGGAATTGTACCATTGGCTCTTTTATTTGTTCTTTACTAGGCTCCTGAATCTGCTCCCTTTTATGTTCCTTAATAAGCTTAGGTGCAACTTGGGATGTTGGTACCACAGCGCTCTGATAGGTCGCAGGACTTAACTTTAATGCCAATGACAGACAGTTTAAAATATTATTTTTGAATCTGTCATTTTTAACATCCATAAAATTCTCAGGTTTTGTAACAAAATCAAATGCTCCATGCTCTAGTGCATCAATAGTTTCCTTGGCACCATCTTTAGCAATTGTGCTGACAACAATAACGATTACCTTAAGATTCTCCTGCTCTAACCGCTTTAAGAAATCAAGTCCGCCCATTTTTGGCATATTAATATCCAAAATTATGGCATCCACTTCTTCCTTATCCTGAATAAGCAAGTTCAAAGCTTCAAGGCCGTTTGTAGCTAACTTAGTCACATGAAATCTTTCATCTGAGTTTATTATATCAGAGAGCACCCTTCTCATGAGTGCAGAATCATCAACAATTAAAACTTTTTTCTGCATTTTTCGCCTCCATTTATTAATCTAGTCCTTTTTCCCTTTTCCGCTGTCGACGTTCCTCTGCAAAAATAAACTTTATTACCATTTCCCTGTCATCTCTCGATATATTGGTAAACATGATTCTATGTTCAAAATAACCTTGTCTGTTTGTCATCTTTATCGAAGAAATAATAGAGGATGGAATCATAAGTTTCTTTCCCTTTGAATTTGTACCCAGGTCTAAAGATAGAAGAATCGTTTCCCCCGGTTGATGAAGATTAGATGAATAAAATCTCGCACCACCACCGCTTAAATCGGTAATTGTTCCTTCATACCAGATTTTCTTATATTCTTCAAGAGTCTCTATGTCAGTCTGTTTGTCTTCGTTATTTTCATATTCATTCTTTATAATTTTATAGGTTAATTTTTGCTCTTTTTCAGTAATAACATGGTATATGGTATCCATAAGGCAATCAATTCTATAGTACTGCCTTCTTTGGATTTTCTCTAAATCAGAAAGGAATTCAACCACTAATACATAAATATTTTTCAACTTATATCGGTCGGAAACAATAACATTACATTGAAATAAACCTTTGTCAGTATAAAAATACAGGATATACTTTTCACCGATAGGTAATGGAATTATGTGACCTTTTTTTATTGGCATAGAAATAACTGCCTTATTATTATCAATAAAATCTAGCATCTGGCTGATGTAAACATGATTGGACATTAAATCGCTATGTTTACTGTTTATTGAAATAATTTCCAGTTTGTCACCAATTGAAACTACATCTTTTATCATATGTTACCTCCAAACTCTTATCTTCTTAATCTGGCTTTTAATAAATTTGTAAAGAGATGTGCGATCCCATTTACATTGTTATTTGTATTTGGAGTAATCTTACTCATTAATTCTGCAATTTCAATAATTGCTTTTGATGAAATCGTATTTGGATATAATAAAGAGAATGGTTTTTGTTGCATTACAGCCTTAGGCACATGATTGTCCTGAGGTATAGATCCCATAAACTCTAGTGGTATATTTAAGAATTTACTAACTACAGTATTAAGTTTGTTATATAATTCTTTTCCTTCTTCCATTGTTGATACTCTATTTGATATCATTTTAATTGAAGTATGTTCTTTTAAAAATTGCGGGTTCCTGTTAACAGCCTTTAACAATGCATAGGCATCCGTTATGGAAGTCGGCTCAGGCGTTGTTACTAATAATACTTCAGAACTGGCAACTACAAATTCTAAAACAGAGTCATTAATACCGGCTCCTGTATCTATGATAATATAATCTGCAATTTCATTTAACTCAAAAAGCTTTTGTGTTAGATAAACGATTTGATCTTTCGAAATATTGGTTAATTCCTGTATACCGGAACCTCCGGATATGAATCCAATATTCTCCGGACCACGGGTAATAATGTCTTGTAAGTCTTTTCCCCGAAACATTAAATCTGCCAGATTGTATCTCGGACGGATTCCAAGCATTACTTCAACGTTAGCCAGTCCAAAATCAGCATCTAAAATAATCACTCTTTGCCCTAATTTACTCAGCTGAATTGCAATATTGACTGAAATGCTCGACTTACCAACTCCTCCTTTACCACTGGTAACAGTAATTACTTTGGCATTGGCTTTTGGTTGGCGGCGTTGTTTAATAATATTTCTTAATTGTTCTGCCTGATCCATCACTCACTGCCCCCTAACAACTGTTTTGCTGTGTTTTGAGTATCAAGTTTACCTATATCATCTGGAACGTTTTGCCCCCAGGTGGTATAGGATAATTCTGCATTGGTCAACATCTTAATATTTAGGATATTTCCAATACTACTGGTTTCATCCAGCTTAGTAAAGATTAATCGATAATCAGTTATCAGGGAATAAGCTTCTGTAATTTTAATCATATCTGCATATTTGGTTGTTGCACTGAGTACCAGATATGTTTCACGATATTCTCTATCTACTGTATGTATTAGTTTTTCAATATCATCCCTTTGTTCCTTTACTTTATGGGAACGACCTGCAGTATCAATCAGAACAATATCATACCCTTTATATTCTTCGCGAATGTTTTGCATCTCCGTGGGTGAATATATTACCTTCATGGGAATATTAAGAATATTTGCATAGGTTCTAAGTTGTTCCACTGCAGCTATTCGATAAGTATCAGAGGTAAGTAAAGCAACTTTTGCTTTATTCACTAGTTTTAGACTAGAAGCTATTTTTGCTATGGTTGTGGTTTTACCAACACCGGTAGGTCCAACAAAAAATATAAATTTAGTTTTTCCCTCCTCAACGGCTATGGTTTGAGGTTGTCCTAATTTTAGAATAATTTTTTGATAGATACTTGCTAAAATATTATCTAAAGAGGCATCATTTTTAATCTTATTTTCCACTTCTCCAAGAATCTGATTCACATACTTTTCATCTACTTCGTTTCGGATTAATTGATTATAAATAAGTTGAATAAATACTAAATTCTTATCTTCCTCTTTCTCTACCTTATCCTCTGTTTGATTTTCAACCAGTTTCTTTTCCAATAAATCTTGTAAGTTATTCAGTTTCTTTTCGATTGCAGAAGTATAGCTTTCTTTTTCCGTATTTTGTACTTCCTTACTTAGTTGAAGGGGTTCTTCGTCGTAAATAATATTAGGATTTAATTTCTTACTACTTTTTTCTACAGCAACATCCTTTTTCTCAATAGGTACACTTCCCTGTTCATCAATTGCGGCGGTTATTTCTACAGATGGTTTACGAAATAGTTTATAAAAACCCCTTGGAGAAATCGTCTTAATATTCATAACGATAGCATCTTTTCCAAGGTCTTCTTTCGCTAACATGATAGCTTCTGTTTCTGTACTTGCCTGATATTTTTTAATAATCACTATACTGTCACCATCCCAACTGACTGTAATTCTACATTAGAATCAATTTCATTATAAGATATAACGATTAAATCTTTAAAATAATCTTGTGTTAATTTCTTAAAATACATTCTTACGATAGGAGAAGTTATAACAATTGGGTTCTTGCCTAAATTCTCTAACTTCTGAAGCTCCTCTTCTACAGAATGAATAATTCCCTGGGTTTTCTCTGGGTCCAGTGCCAGATATGCACCTTGCTCCGTCTGTTTTACCGAACTCATAATTTCCTGTTCAATCTTAGGATCCAGTGTCACAACACTTGTTGTTTCATGCTGTGGGAAATATTTATTTGAAATTGCTCGTTTTAAACTTTGTCTCGCATACTCCGTTAATACGTCCGAATCTCTGGTTGTTGGAGCATAATCTGCTAAAGTTTCAAAAATGGTAATCAAATCCCTAATAGATATTCCTTCTTTTAACAGATTTTGCAGAACTTTCTGCACCTCTCCCACACTAAGTAGTTTCGGTACTAATTCGTTAATAAGCGTGGCATTGGATTCCTGTATATTATTAATAAGATTTTGCACATCTTGTCTGGTAAGTAGTTCATGGATATGCCCACGAATAATTTCTGTTAAATGAGTTGCAATAATCGACGGAGGATCAACGACCGTATAACCTAAGGATTCTGCTCTTTCCCTCTGGCTCTCCGTAATCCAGATGGCAGGTAAATGGAAGGAAGGCTCAAAGGTTGGAATACCTGTGATCTCCTCTTCTACATAGCCTGGATTCATTGCCATGTAATGGTCAAATAAAATTTCACCCTCACTCACTTGAATTCCTTTTATCTTAATTAAATATTGATTTGGGTTCAACTGAATATTATCTCTAAGTCGAATGGTAGGAACCACACATCCCATTTCTAAAGCAATCTGCCTTCGAATCATTACAACTCGGTCTAATAAATCGCCACCTTGATTGACATCAGCTAAAGGTATAATTCCGTAACCGAATTCTAATTCAATTGGATCAACCTGTAACAAGGAGGTAACATTCTCCGGCCTTCGGATTTCATCTCCTGCACTTTCTTCCTGTGCAACCTGATCTTCAATATTACTAATTTCAATTCGATCAGATATTACTCTGCCGGTAATTATTAAAATTACTCCATAGGTGCTAAACACAAGCGCTGGCAATGGAGTAACTACTCCAAGAAATATAAGACTTCCGCCTACCATATATAAAACCTTTGGTATTGAAAATAATTGCTTTACTAACAGATCTCCGATATCTGCTTCTTTTGAAACCTTAGTTACTAATATACCGGTTGCCAAAGATATCATAAGTGAAGGAATCTGACTTACTAAACCATCTCCAATTGTTAATACCGTATATTTATCAAATGCTTCTACTGCAGGTAATCCTTGACGGGTCATCCCCATAACTAAACCACCGGCAAAATTAACTACTGTTATAATTAAGCCGACAATTGCATCGCCCTTTACATACTTTGTAGCACCATCCATGGAACCAAAGAAACTGGATTCTTCCTGAATTTTTGCACGTCTTTCTCTTGCCTGAGCATCTGTAATAGAGCCTGTATTAAGATCTGCATCAATTGCCATCTGCTTACCTGGCATAGCATCCAGGGTAAATCTTGCAGTTACTTCAGCAACTCTTTCAGAACCTTTATTAATTACCATAAATTGTACTAATAATAAAATAATAAACACAATAATACCAATAATTGGGTCTCCCCCTCCGACAAACTGTCCGAAAGTTTCGACAACCTCCCCTGGTTCACCATTGAGTAAGATTAATCTTGTTGAGGATACATTTAAAGCGATACGAAAAACTGTTGTAAACAGTAATATAGTTGGAAAGGTAGACATATTTAAAACTTCTTTAGAGAATAATGCATTAAACAGAATAACCATAGCGATAGAAACATTCAACGCCAGCATGAAATCAAGGATTGTAGAATTAATGGGAATAATCAGGAAAATAATTGCCATTAATAGATATAAACCTATGGCTAAATCATATTTTTTCAAAATATCTGCCTCCTTTTCCTTTATTTCGGTGAATATTTATTCTTTAAAGCATAAACGTATGCAAGTACTTCAGCTGTCATTTGATATAGCTCAGGGGGAATCTCACTACCTATTTCAACATTATAATAAAGCATTCTGGCTAATGGTTTATTTTCTACAATTTCAATCTTATTCTCCCTGGCAACCTCTTTTATCTTCTCTGCAAGATAGTCAGCACCCTTTGCTAATAAAATTGGTGCTTCCGCAGTTTCTTTATCATATTTAATTGCAGCAGCAAAATGTGTAGGATTGGTAATAATAACGTCCGCTTCCGGTAGCTTCTGCATCATTCTTCGCTGGGATGCCTCTCGCATCTTTGCACGAATCTTACCCTTTACCTGTGGATCGCCTTCCGTTTGCTTGAATTCATCCTTTACTTCTTGCTTTGACATCTTCATATCTTTTTTAAATTTTAACTTCTGATAGAAATAGTCACCAAATCCTATCATTAGAAAAACAATACTTACATCAAACCCCAATTTGATAATAATATTTCCGATAAAAATAATCGCCTGATTTAAATCCATGTCATATAATTGTAAAAGCGACGAATCTTCGTTTGTTAATATATTGTAAACAATGTATATAATTGCAATAATTTTCAAAGTTTCTTTTATAAGTTCAACAATTTTATCTTTTGAAAATAATTTCTTAACCCCTTTGATAGGGTTAAGGCCACTAAGTTTAGGTTTCAGTGGTTTGCTACTTATCTTCCACTTAACTTGAGCCAAATTTAACAGAAACGCAACTAAAAAACCAATGATAAGTACTGGTAAAATAATTTTAATTATGATAATTATCGTTTCTTGTAATAATAATTGTCCAGTTACATTAGTAAAATCTTCTCTCGATAGCTTATCTAAATTACCATATATTAAATTAAAGGTAGAAATAAAATTATTTTTAATAGATACAATAAATATTTTCAAAGTAAGAAAAAGACCAAACAAAGATGCGGCAGTGATTAAATCGGTACTTCTAGCAACCTGTCCTTCGCTTCTGGCATCTGATAATTTTTTAGATGTTGCATCTTCCGTCTTTTCTCCGCCAGAACCATCAGCAAAGTATTGAAGTCTGTAAGTTAAAAACCGCTTATTTTGTTTTGGTTCAATTATTGAATCTTCTTTTAGCCTATGTAAAATTATACATTTCTCACTAATCATAATTACCCCAAAGGTTTCCTCGTTATCTAATCGCTTCAATAGCCAGTCTCATCATACGAATCATCTCATCAAAAATGAAATCAGATACTGTAGGTATTAACCCTACAATTAGCAATAAAATGCTTAATCCAATTAATACTTTAAGTTGTAAACCAATTACAAACATATTCATTTGAGGCGCAATCTTTGCCAAAATTGCTAAAATTACATTGGCTATTAATGTTGCTGCAAATACAGGCAATATAATTCGAAACCCGATAATAAAATAATCCACCATAAAATGTACCATTAGTTCGTACAGATTTGGATTTATCTTAGCCCCACCAAGGGGTATCATCTTAAAAGTATCTGCTATGGCTATGATAATATAGTGGTGAAGATTTGATACTAACATTAAAAGCATTATAATATAGGAATAATAATTACTGGTGATTGTAGTTTGTATATTGGTTACCGGATCTAACTCATTCACCATTGAGAACCCTATTTCCATATCCATCATATGACCAGCAAATGCCAGAATATAATAACTGATATTTGTAAAAAAACCTAAGATTAATCCGGCAATTGCTTCTCTGATTACTAAGGTAGAAAACCCAATAACCCCTTGGTAAGAAATGATATTAAGAGGGATTATCTGAAATAAGATAATAGCAAAAAACAATGAAAATCCAATCTTGACTTTTTGAGGAACATCCTTAAGATTAAAGAAGGGAGCTACGAAAACAAATGCTGTTATCCTCACAAGTATCAGCAAAAAAGCTTCAAAATCTGCTACCGAAAAAGTCATCCTTGTATGTAGTAGCCGAAATTAGTGATTAATTCCACGGCAAAATCTCTAACTTCTGTAAGAATCCAATTACCAAATAGCATAATAATCAAAAAGATTGCAATTAACTTGGGAACAAATGTGAGGGTTTGTTCTTGGATTGAAGTAATTGTCTGTAGAACGCTTACTATTAATCCTACTATCAGGGAAGTTAGTAACATGGGAGCAGATACTTTTATAATTAACCATAAAGTTTGGCGTGCAATATCAATAATTATATTTTCATTCATTTCTTAATTCTCCACTATATGATTGCAGTAAACAGTAAAGTCAATAGAATGTCTTTACCAATTCACCAATGATTAAGTTCCACCCGTCAGCCATAATAAATAATAAGATTTTAAATGGCATTGATATTGTAGTTGGTGGCAGCATCATCATACCCATTGACATAAGTGTTGATGCTACTACCATATCAATAACAATAAAAGGTATGTAAATTAAAAATCCCATGATAAATGCTGTTCTTAACTCACTTATAATAAATGAGGGGATAATCACTGTGATTGGGAGTTCCTCCAAACTATCCACTGTAGAGATTCCTGCTATATCCATAAACAATTTAATGTCTTTTGGTTTCGTTTGATCTAACATGAATTCTCTTAATGGAACTGCACCAGCAGAAAAAGCCTCTTCCTGGGTAATCTCGCTTCGTGACAGAGGCAAAATAGCCGTTTCATTTATTTGATTAAAAACAGGTGACATAATAAATAAAGTTAAAAATAGTGCAAGACCAATTAAAATCTGATTTGGAGGCGTTGTTTGAGTTCCTAATGCCGACCTTACAAAATGTAATACAATTAATATTCTGGTAAAGGATGTCACCATGATTAAAATTGATGGCGCCAAAGATATCAGTGTAATTACTAATAACATTTGTAAGGTTGAGGATAATCCCTTGCCCTCTTCGCCAGTATCCAAATTAAAATTAAAAGGTCCAATATTACCTGATAAGTCTACATCTGAAGCTTCCGATGTAGTAGAAGCTTCTGTAGCATTGGCGTTTGTGTTCCCATTATTGGTTGTACTTGTTGCAGACACTGGTATAGCAATTATAAAGGTTAACATACATGCGAGAAATATAATACAGCTTAACTTTATCGTTTTTCTTATGTGCTTCTTTACATATGTATCCATGGATTCCAACCTTTACTTGTTCGCTTTTTCATTTTGTTTTTTTGTAATTTGATTTATTATATCTGAAAAATTAGTAACTTGCTTTCTTCCAGCCTCAGTAAAATCAATATCTTCTTCCTTTATTTCTGCAATTAATCTTACATCATCTTTACTCACAGCAATTACAAAGTATCGATTGCCGATTTGAATTAATTGAAGAAATTTATTTTGAGTAATTTTATAAGTTTCTATCACTTTAAAATTACTATTCTTTAATTGATTTAGCTTTACCCCGCCAACAAATTTTGTTGTAAAATAAGTTGCTAACAGTACAAATATAAATAAAATACTGACGCCAAGCAGTTGTAAAAAGCTGTCTAATGAGGATAAATTCGATGCAAGTATAATCATATCTTAACCTACCGCTTTTTTAACTGCTTCTAAAACTCTCTCTGCCTGAAATGGTTTTACAATAAAATCTTTTGCTCCGGCCTGAATTGATTCAATAACCATTGCTTGTTGTCCCATAGCTGAGCACATAATAATATTAGCACCAGCATCTGTTGATTTTATTTTCTTTAGAGCTTGAATTCCATCCATTTCCGGCATGGTAATATCCATCATTACTAAGTCTGGTTTGGTTTCAAAATATTTTTCTACTGCTTTTGCACCATTCTCTGCCTCTCCTGCAATGGTATATCCATTCTTGCTTAAGATGTCCTTGATCATCATTCTCATAAATGCAGCGTCATCACAAATTAAAATACTTTTTGCCATATAAATATCTCCTATCATTCGTTAATTTATTGAATACTATTTAATTATCTCTGTCACTCTTATGCCAAAGGAGTCTTCAATTACAACAACTTCCCCTTTTGCTACATATTTCCCGTTAACAAGAACATCAATGGGTTCACCTGCAAGTTTATTTAATTCTATAATCGTTCCAGGGGTAAAATCTAAAATTTCTTTAATGGATTTGCTTGTTCTTCCTAATTCTACTGTGACCTCTAATGGCACATCCATGATTAAATTAATATTTTCAGGTTGTGGAATCATTGGCTGATTTACAGTAAATGACTGAAATTGCGCCGGGGAAATATTAATATCCTGGACAGGAGGCATCATGTAACTCCCTCCTTGGTAATTAGGCATTCCTTGCATTCCCTGCATATATGGCATACCCATATTATTTTGCATCTGCATCTGGGGAGCCTCCATGTTAGGCATCTGATTTTGCGGAGCCTCTTGGGTCTGGGCACTATTTACTGGGCTAGGTGACTGACTTGCCGGCTGTTTAGTCGCTTTATTTTTATCTCCAGCTTGTTTGTCTTTTGTAAACATATTGTATAAATCCCTTGCGAAATCAAATGGATATAATTGCATTAGCTCACTATCAACTAAATCTCCAATTTCCATCTTAAAAGAGACTTTTACAAAGCTACCCTTTAAGAACGGTGCTAAATTTGATTCATCAATAGACTCATTCAAATCTACGAGACTAGCGTTTGGTGGACTGATATCTACTCTCTTCTCAAGCATGGACGAAATGGAAGTAGACGAAGACCCCATCATCTGATTCATTGCTTCACTAATTGCACTTAAATGAAGCTCACTTAAATCCCCTTCAATGCTAGTGCCATCGCCGCCCATCATTAAGTCGGTAATAACCTTAACATCTTTCTCTTTTAGGATAAGAATGTTATTGCCATCCAATCCCTCTTTATAATATATCTGAATAAAAACACATGGTCTGTCATAATTATCTGCCAGATCATTCCATGTAGCATAGGATACTACAGGAGTAGTAATTACAACCTTCTGATTCACTAATGATGATAATGTTGTGGCTGCTGTTCCCATACTTATATTTGAAACTTCACCGATTGCATCTTTTTCCTCATCAGTTAAGGATTCCGATTGCACATTTGTTGATTTATCATTATCATCGAAAGAGTTCATACTACTTAGTAGAGCATTAATCTCTTCTTGAGATAACATACCATCCATAAAATGTTACTCCTCTCTTATAATTGATGAAATTCTAACTGCGTAGGAGTCTGAGGAAGCTCCCGGTAGCGCTTTGAATTTATTCATATTTCCTACATATATATTAAGTTCATCTTCCACCTTAGTATTCAGTTTAATGATATCTCCTCTTTGTAATCCAAGGAAGTCATTTACTGAAATTGTACTCTTACCAAGTACAGCCCTAATAGGAATCTTAGCTTTCGCAATTGCCACCTCAATAAAATCACGATATGTCTTATCATCCTTCGTCTGCATAGTAGAAAACCAAAACTTCGTATTAAGCTTATCCATAACATCTTCTAAGCAGGAAAAGGGCAAACATACATTCATCATTCCTTCAATATTTCCAATTTTAATATTCATTGTAAGAATGGAGGTCATCTCACTTGGCGGGATAATCTGTGCGAATTGAGAATTCGTTTCTATTCGTATAAGTCTTGGTTCCAGCTGAACTACATTATTCCAAGGCTCTCTTAACAGATTGGTAAATACATTGAAGATTCTTTCTATGATAGTCAATTCTATCTCAGTAAAATCTCTGGGTCTTTCAAGGGGAAGTCCTCCTCCACCCAGCATGCGATCAACCATTGCATACCCAAGATTATCAGCTAACTCAATTAGTATATTTCCTCCTAATGGAGAAAAATCAACAATTCCAAGAAGAACTGGATTGGATAAAGCGTTTGAAAACTCCGAATATGCAACCGCCTCTGAATTCATGACTTCTACCTGAACATTTTTTCTTAAGTATGCAGGCAGATTGGTAGAAAGTAATCTTCCATAATGCTCAAATATATTCTCTAAGGTTCTTAGATGCTCTTTAGAGAATTTCGACGGTCGGGCAAAATCGTAATTTTTGATAGATTTTTCACCACTATCTTTAATTTCATCCGCGTCAAGTTCACCGCTACTTAATGCTTTAAGCAGGTTATCTATCTCATTTTGGGACAAGACGTCGCCCATAGCCATTACCTCCCAAGTATTCTTATAACAATATAACACAAAAAATGACGAAAATCATCATAATATTTCTTTTAACCCATTAATTATTATACGATAACTACTGCACTAATAATTTTCCAACAGAAATACTGGTTATGAAATCAGAATTAAAATATTCCTGAATCCTTTTAAGAATTTCTTTTTTAATCACTTCTTTATTCTCAGTTACATCATTTACTGTATATTTTGAGAATTCGTCGTTGATTATTTCCTTAATTACATTTACGTTTAATTCTACAGAGGGTTGAAGCTCTTTATAATCATCAGACTTAGTATTAATTGATAAAGAGACAGACACAACGGCATAATGATTACTTGCATCACTTTCACCCTTCTTTAAGGTAATTGTGAGATCCTCTGGAATCTGATAAACTTCCAAATCAGCAATATCTACCACTGGTTCTTCCGCTCCTTCAGTGTCCTGCAGCTCTAAATCGATTGCCGTAGCTACTTTAGATATCAGTTTATTTGTGCGAATTGTTGTTGGGACTACAGTAAAAACAATTACAGCACCTAAGACTAAATTCAAGATACTTAAAGCCAAAATTAAGATTGTTAACATGTTCTTTTTCATTAGTTCCTCCCATGCATGCCTAATATGCATCGTGTTTTTATTCACTCATTATGATTGTAAATCCCGATTATTAACCGGTTTCACGGATAGTACGAAAAATTGATGTAAGTATTATTTGTTTAAATCATTATATATTTTTATCTCAACCCGTCGATTTTTAGCTCTGCCTTCTTCCGTTGCGTTACTTGCGACAGGATCATATTCTCCCCGGCCCGTCCAACTTAAATATTCCGGGTCCAGTTCCTTTTCTTCTATTAAATAAGTAGCTGCATTCAGTGCCCTTGCTGAAGAAAGCCAGTTATTGCTCAAATACCTGCTTGTATGAATAGGGACATTATCTGTATGTCCTTCTAACTCTATCTTATATGTATCAAAAACTTTCAGAATATCCCCCACTTTACTAAAAATAGGGAGTGCCTGTGGCTTAATATCTGCTTCACCGGAGTCAAACAATATGGAACCATTTAAAGAAATCTGCACGTATTGAAAATTAGGATCAATACTTAACTGCATAAAATCACTTAGTTTATATTCATCTGTGAGTTCAGATATTTCTTCATACATCTTTTCGGAGGCTTCTTTGTTTTTCTCCATTAATTCTTCCAAAGCATCACTAGATTCAGGGCTCGTTGCATCTGTATTATCTCCGGAACTTTCAGCTGCCTTTCCCATGGTAGTATAATAGTTATCTAGATCTGTTAATTGACTGATTCCATTGGAGATTAACTCACCTTCCTCAATTGCTGAGCCTCCACCGTTTAATATACTAAAACTGCTGGATAAAGAAGCTACAATCTTCTCATATTTTTCAGCGTCAATGGTAGAAGATGCAAATAGCAAGACAAAGAAACAAAGTAAAAGATTCATTAAATCCGCAAAGGTGTTTAACCAGGGCGCACCAGCACTTGACTCTTCTCCTTTTTTCTTTCTAGCCATTAACCTCACCACCTTCGTTTTGTTCAAAATCACTTCGAACATCAGGTTTTAAGAAGGATTTTAATTTTTCTTCAATGACTCTTGGATTTTCTCCTGCCTGAATAGAAAGTAATCCTTCAACTACGACTTCTTTCATCATTACTTCAGTTGCATTTTTAGATTTTAATTTATTTACAATCGGAATGCATACCCAGTTAGCTAATACAGAACCATAAAAGGTTGTAATAAGGGCTACGGCCATATTGGGACCAATCGTAGACGGATCACTTAAATCCTTTAACATGTTAACCAGACCTATTAAGGTACCAATCATACCCCAGGCAGGACCCATGGCTGATAATTTATCCCAAAATCCGATTACATCATTATGTCTGCCTTCGATGCAGTTTAATTCCGTCTCTAAAATACTTCGCACCAATTCTGGGTCAGTACCGTCAACAATTAATAAGATTCCTTTTTTCAGGAACTCGTCCTCAATACCGTTGGCTGTTTCCTCTAAAGCCAAAAGTCCTTCTTTTCTTGCAACGTTAGACAATGCAATAATGTTTCTTATTGTCTCAGCTTCATTGGAGGGAAGATTTTGAAATATTAATTTAATAGAACCGAGTTTTTCCAAATACGCCTTCATGCTCGCTTCCATTGTTATTAAAGTCGTAAATGATCCACCAAAGGTTATTAATACAGAAGGAATATCCCAGAAATTCCCCATTTTACTTAGATTAAAACTAAGTGTATCCTGTTCAAATACAATACCAAAAATCATTAAAAGAAAACCTGCTGCCAAACCGATTATTGACGCGATATTCAAAATTTTCACCCACCTAACTTAAGTCTTTTGTACTTATTTCAATCGAAAATCTAATCCCGTACTACAATTGCTAATGATAACTATGTTTGATTTTGTTGAAAGATTAATTATCCTGTCGATAAATTTCTTTTTTGTAACATTTTACAAGATTAATAACATCTTGTCTACTCTCTTTTACTATTAATTTCTTACCTGTTGTTAATGTAATCACTGTATCCGGGGTTTCTTCGATTGTTTCAATTAAATCATCATTTATTGTGATATTCTGATTATTAATTTTAGTAACATTAATCATTGGATCCTCCACCTTGTATTACGGTGGCAGACAGTTATCTGCCACCGGTATTTAACTGGTTACTTTTTTAACTGGTTACTTTTTTATCTCTTTAAGTTAACCAATTCTTCCAATAAGGTATCTGAAGTAGTGATTATTCTGGAATTTGCCTGGAAGCCCCTCTGGGTTGTAATCATATCTGTAAACTGAGCAGATAAATCTACATTTGACATCTCTAAAACACCAGTAGTAAAGCTGCCTCCGCCAAGACTTACATCTTGACCGATTCCATCAAATTCACCGGAGTTTTGTGTCTGGGCAAACATACTATTACCAACAGATTCAAGACCTGCCGGATTCGCAAAAGAAGCAACTGCAATCTGGCCTAATAGAATACTATCACCGTTATCATACTTACCATAAATTTTACCGGAAGTATCAATACTAACTCCTGTCATATTACCAACTTGCTTTCCTGCACCGATTCCTGCTAAGCTACCCTTGGTATATTCCAAGGCGGAAGAACCGCTGGTAGAATACATGGTAATGGTGGAAAAATCGATGTTTAACGGTTGAAAATTACCACCGCTTATATTTAAGGAAATGCTTTCCGGAGTGGTAGCCGGATCCCCTACTGAAGTAAACTTTCCTGTGGTTCCATCAAATGCCAAGGTCGGCCATGTTCCTGTTAGTGTAACTTCACCTGTTACATTATCAACAGCTACTGTTAAAGCACTGGCATCTATTCCAACCGTAGTGGCTTTGGCAGAAAATGTTCCATCGGCATTTTCCTGAACAAAAATTGACTTTCCATCGGCATCTTTAATATCTTTTAGTGATACCGTATACTGGTTGGTTGTAGTTGCATTAATCTGCATGACATTAAAATCAGCAGTGTAACTATATCCCATATTATCATAGAATGAAACATTCACAGTTTTCCCACTTGCTCCAAAGGCTACCTGGGTATCCTTGCTATCTATATTACCTGATACGTAGACTTCGGTGGTAGCTTCCGGTGCAGAATATAAATTCTCAGGAGCCATTATTTTCAAAGGTGATACTGCCGCTGCCAGAGTCTTTGTTTCATCATCAGGATCTACTTGCCATCCCATAACAGTGGCTCCTGACGCTGTCGTTAATGTTCCTGCTGCATCAACCTTAAAGGATCCGGCTTTTGTAAAGTAATTGGTACCGCCGCTGTTAACAACAAAGAAGGAATCTCCTGATATCATAACATCAAAAGGGTTATCCGTTCTTTGTGCACCGCCAGTCTGTGTAATTGCAGCTGTGATGGATGCAACATTAGCTCCAAGACCTATCTGCATTGCATTACGGCCCGCTGCTCCGGTATCTTCATTGGGTCCGGTAGCACTTTGGGTTGTCTGATAAAAAATATCGGAAAAGTTTACGGAACTAGATTTAAACCCTACGGTATTTACATTTGCAATATTATTACCTATTACATCCATTTTGGTCTGGTGTACACGTAAACCTGATACACCAGAATATAATGATCTCATCATAATAAATGACCTCCTAATCTGTTCTGACTGAACTGGCAGTCAGATATAGTATTTTTCTCTGTATACCCTCTCTGTCATTCAAGGGTATTATGCTTCCCTAAGGTCCAGCATAAATTAGATAATTACAGCTCCATCAATATTAGTAAAAATTTTGTCATCACTGTCATTTACGGCAGTAATTACTGTTTTACTCTTGGTATTCACAATAAATGCGATATTGTCTACCATTACAAGTGACTCATTTATTCCCTTCTCCTGTGCTTTTCTGGCACCGGTTTCAAGTCTTTCTAATTGTGTTGTTGATAAATCGATATTTCTGCTAGCCAGTCTTTCATTTGCGTGTTTCGAAAATTTAAGTGTATCTTGACCTGCTATATTCTGTTGCTCTAACAACACATCTTGAAAGGATTTCTTATTAATTTCAAAAGCTTGATTTACGGCTACACTCTTATTCTTTAAGAGTTGTCCAGACATTTGCTCAATGGAAGAGAAATTTGTATTTGAAATCTGATTCATTTACCAACTACCTCTCTTCTTTCAAAGTTTACGCTACCTCTGGTTCTGAGTTTTTAACATTAATTGTTAATTTGTCTGCAATTGTAGTATACAAGGAATCATTAAACACTATGGTTGCTTTATAACTTCCTACCTCTAAGTCGGCCAAGGCTTCCTTGCTAATGGTTATCTTGTTTTTATCCACCGTAACATATTCTGTGGCTATTACTTCTCCGTTAATTACGATTGCAACGTCTGTTGCTACAGTATCACCTGTACCCATATTAGCTTCAAAAGAAATATCCGCAGGAGCTGATTTATCAAAATCCAAATTAATCTTCTCATCAATTGATGGTGCACCTTGTTGTAGCAAATATAAACTATCAACCACTCTCTCTAGTTGATCTATATTGTATTTGTTACCATCGATGGACAATTGGACTTTGCCGTTTGATACACTTACAAAATCTACAGTTCCTTCTTTGTATGTAATTTCACCTGAAGTTGCAATATTTTTCACTACAACATTCTTGCCAACTAGGCTAAACGCCTGGGAATTCGTAGTGGTTTGGGTTAAATTCTGCATTTGTTCTAATTGTGAAAAGGTAGCTAACTGTGCAACAAATTCTGTATCTGTATTGGGATTTAGTGGATCCTGATATTTCATCTGGGTAACTAAGAGTTGTAAAAATGCATCTTTACCTAAAGAACTATTGGTTAATGCTGAGGTTGAAGATGTGGATTGTGTTTGTGTAACTGTTCCGTTTTGAACAGCTTGAACTGATTCACTCATAGGTTCCTCCTTTCATAAACAATTATTTTATTATGCGGTATAATCAACACTGGTTCCTAATTGTTCCATGGAATCGTTTAGTAAATTAATTTCCTCTGGTTGATTACTCTCTAACTCTTCCTCATAGGGATTAAAAGTTCTTCCCTTAGAATGGCTTTGCTGACCTTCATTTGCAAATGCCTGATTACTGCTTTGGCTGAAATCAAAATTAGAAACAGTTACTTCAATTGATTCCACTTTCAAGCCCTGATTATTTAAGTTATCCTTTAGAACCTGCATTTGGCTTTCCAGTGCCTCTTTTGTCATGGCATTCTGTGTTGTAAATTGAGCTGTCATTACTCCATTTTTTGATACAACAGAAAGATTAATTTTCCCCAGGTTTTCTGGGTTAAGCTGTAGTTCCATGGAAGTTTGTTCTGGATTAATTAGAATCTTAATCTGCTCAACAATCTGCCTTGTAATCTCCTGAAACTCACCAACATTCACTATTTGGTTTTGTACGTTTAATTGATCCGTTGGTTTCAGTCCAAATAGATTTTGAAGAAATGCTTCATTCGTCCCGTCTATTGATCCCGGGGTTCCTTGTCCCTCTGTTTGGACCAGCTCTACTGGTTCTGCATCCATTAGATTGTTATCTGACGCCGTATGAGACGCATCTGAAAATGTATTGTTTGCAGAATCTGTAACTGTACTAACTTGCTGATTTGTCTGGCCTGGTTCCGCTTCTTCAGGCAGGTTTTGTTTTACAGGTATTTTACTTTCTTCCATCACAACTTCTACTTTTGTTGATGCTAATCCTTCCGAATCTGCCTCCCCAGATATTCCGGGTGAATGATTGACACCCACCGAATTTGCTGTTTCCTGATTGGCAGATATCATTTCTCCATCTGCCAAAGTTAACGACTCTTCATACATTCCATTCAACTTATCTAATATTTCCTGTGGAATTATGAAATCCTGTCCTTCTGTTAGTTCATTCACAGCTAAAAGTAACTGATTCATGGATTCTGATAATTGTTCATCCATTAATACTGAAGTAATGTCATCCTGTCCACTTACTTGTAATACAAGCTGTTTCATCTTCTCGGGATTAAGCAAATCTGAAATCATGAAACCCAAACTCTCCATATATTGTTCTAGCTCTTCTTCGCTTAAATCTAAAATGGATTGAACGGTTCCTTTTAAACGGTCAAGTATTGTTTTCACACACTCTAATTGTGTCTCATCTGTAATTTCCTCAACCTCTGAATTTTGTACACTCTTTACAGATTCATTCATTGTCTGATTTTGCATTGCAGAAGTTTCATTTCTTAGTACTACTTGTTTCCTAGAATCAGTTTTTGTTATAACAGTATTACTTTCTAAGTTGTCCGTCTCTTTCTTTTGTATCATGCCGTCTTTTTCTTTTAAGTTATTGTCGAAATAGTTTTCGAACATAGCAGATTTCGTACTTTTACTGCCTGCATTTGCTATACCTTTTTGCTTGTCTGCATAAGTGCTCACAAAGTTTAGCATAACGTTTTGTGTCATTAAGGTTTCCTCCTTTCTTTCGTATTCCTATCTTTCGAATTCTTATCTTTTATATTAAAATGAGTTCATCCTAGGATGATTTCACTTAATATCATAAATGAATTTCACTTAATATCATGTAAAAAGAATTTAGTTAATCCTGATTCGCCTGATCCATATCAAACATTTTTTTCGTAATTTTAGCCGCCGCTGTAGAATCCATTTCCTCTAATATCAA
>JAQZAX010000012.1 GCA_029239455.1 Anaerocolumna sp. | reverse complement strand
ACTATTCAGCCTTCGGTACCGCGAGGTGTTTTGTGTAACAAAACCCGAGAACTTCATGCGCCAAAGTGCTCTTTTTGCACTTTGTGTGCATCAATTGTTACTATGAAGCCGTAAGGCTGAATAGTAACGATTATAGTAACCCATCATGAACAACCATTCAGTTCAACAAATATTTGAATACTACTTGACACGTTATACTATGTAATGTATAGTATAACGTATAAGGAGGTGTAACATGGATATTCAATTAAAAAAAGGTTTATTAGAATTTTGCGTGCTTGCCGTTCTAAAAAAATCAGATTCCTATGGTTATCAGATAATTAAAGATATATCTACCTGCATTGAAATTTCAGAATCAACCCTTTATCCAATATTAAAAAGACTAGAAACTGGTTCTTATCTGGAAACATATTCAGTTGAGCACAACAGCCGTTTAAGAAAGTACTATAAGATTACTGATAGAGGAAAGGATTATATTAGTGAATTTCTGGAGGAATGGAAGCAGGTAATGAAAATTTATTATTTTATTAAAGGAGAGCAGAATTATGAATAAAGAAGTTTTTTTGAAAGAACTAACATTTTATTTGAACAAAATGAAGAATGCTGATAAAGATAAATTCATTACTTTTTATGATGAAATGATTTCTGATTATATTGAAAATGGCATGTCGGAAGAAGATGCGGTCAACAAAATTGGTGCTCCTAAAAGAATTGCAGAGGAACTTTTAGAAAGTCATGATAGTGTTAAAATTGATATGCCTTCTACTGGCAGCAGAGTTTTAAATATGATGCTATTAATTCTTGGCTTTCCATTATGGGGCAGTATATTGCTGGCTGGTATTTTATTGTTGGTTTCATTTTATATCCTTTTCTGGTGCATTCCTTTTACTACAGGAGTTAGTTGTATCGGATTTTTCTCAACATCTATTATCAGTATTATTGGGTCACCCTTTATTATGTCAAGAAGTATGTCTGTTGGTATTATGCAGTTAGGAACGGGTATTGCATCAATTGGTATTTCATTTTTATTAGGTACCGCTACACTAAAATTATCAAAGAAATTTATTGTTATAACCAAGAAGTTCAATATTAAATTAGTTGCATTATTTAAAAAGAAGGTGGTGGTACGATGAATATAAAAAATTTCAAGAGAAAATTTATTATATTAAGTCTTATATTTATTTTAACAGGTACTTTTATTTCTATTGGTGGATATGGAATAGTAGATTTTAATTACAACCGTTTGAAGGAAAACGCTAATGATGATGCATGGTATCAAACAATTCACGTGAATAGCAGCAATAATTTATGGTATGGAATTGACCTGGGTAATGACATTCATTTATTTGTTATAGGGAATAGTGACTGACATTAGAAATATACCATAGGAATATTTTAACATAGGATGAAAGTCTTGACTTTTTCCGGTTTTTGGTGTTTTATAGAAATGAGAGAATATGGAACACATCCTATGATTGCATTGAGGTGAAAAGTACATAGGCAGCAATAAGCATATGAATTATACATTTAAATTCAGGTAGAAAAATCTTAAGCCTAAAAGGACTCAAACATGAAGAAGCAAAATACTTATAATACGGAAGCTATTTATCTGACGGATAAATTTAAGAATCAAATGAAAATGGTTCTGAATTATCCCTGCACCATCGTAGAGGCACCGATGGGATACGGTAAGACCACTGGAGTACGGGAATATTTAAAAAAAGAGAAAGTAAGGGTTCTTTGGCAAAAGATTCATGACAATTCTGTTTCTGGTTTTTGGATTTCTTTTTGTAAGTTATTTAAGGAGGCGGATACCGCCTGCTATGAACGGATGCAGCAAATCGGTTTTCCGAGTGACAGCGTTACAAAAGAGAAGGTTTTAGGCCTGATAGCAGATGTATTGGATGGGGAACAAACCGTGATGGTTCTGGATGATTTTCATCTGGTGGACAATCCTGATATTAACGGTTTTATTGAATATCTGCTATGGAATGAACTTTCAAACTGTCATATGATTTTAACAGTACGCTATACACGGTTCGATAGTCTGGAGGAGTTAATTTTAAAAGGGTATATATACTACATTCAAAAGAATGCTTTAGAATTCACCATTGAGGAAATCATAAGCTATTATAGACAATGTGGTATTTCCCTTAGGGAAAGTGATGGACATTGGCTATATTCCTACACGGAAGGATGGGTAAGTGCCCTATATCTTCTGATGTTAAATTTTAGGGAAGAAGGCCATTTTACTGCACCGACCAATATTACAAAGCTAATAGAAAAAACAGTATACCTTCCATTTTCCCATGAGATTAAGAAGTTTCTGCTATGCATCAATTTTTTTGATGTCTTTACATTGGAACAGGCTGCTTATATGTGGCAGAAGGACAATACATTAGAATTATTGGAGGTTATCACCGGAAGGAATGCTTTTATCAATCGGGATGAAAAAACCAAAATTTATCAGGTACATAAAATGTTCCAGGAATTCCTGCGTGATATATTCCAGGAGCTAAAACAGGAGGATAAAGAACAATTTTACCTGCAGGCAGCAAAGTGGTACCTGGAGGCGGGAGATTATATTGCGTCAATGCAGTATTTTTACCAAGGGAACGATTTTAACAACCTTTTGTTTGCGCTGGAAGTCGACAAGGGCTATAACATGGTTAACGAGCACAGGGAGAAATTGATTACCTATATGGAGAAATGCCCTGGGCATGTAAGACAGGAACATCCGGTGGCAATGCTTGTCTATGCTCTATGCCTGTTCTCCTACAATGATATGGAACGATTCTCTCGAGTATGTGATGAGATTTCCTCTATATTAAAAAATAGCAGGGATATCCAATTCGCACAGGAACTTGAAGGAGAACTGGAGATAATCTTAATCTTCAAGGAATATAACGATATCGAGAAAATGTATGCCCGTATCAGAAAAGCCTGCTCCCTGTTAAATCGACCGGCAGAGTTTATGGATACTAGGGGTGGTTGGACTTTTGGTTCACCATCGGTGCTGTACATGTTCTACCGCGAAGCCGGGAAGCTTAAAGATACTCTGCTAAGGATCAAGGAAGCGATGCCCTACTATGACAAACTGGTTAAGGGACATGGCATGGGTGCAGATTACGTTATGGAAGCAGAAAAATACTATTATATGGGTGACTTAAACAGTGCAGAGATTACTGTGCATAAGGCGATTTATCTGGCCAGCAGCCATAGGCAGAAAGATATTCTGCTGTGTGCGGTTTTTCTTCAAGCAAGAATAGCACTTTGCAAAGGGGATTATACCAGTATAAAAAATGAAATGAAAAAACAACGGGAAGAGATGGAGCAGGAACAGTGGTATCATCTTTTCCATACCCTTGACCTTTGCGAAGCCTTTCTATACGCCAGTCTAGGACGCAAACAGGAGATTCCCCAGTGGATTACATCAGGAGATTTTAATTCCAGCAGTCTGTATTTTCCGGCTATGGCGTTTTTAAATATTGTGTATGGCCGAGTACTGCTCATTCGTGGCGAATACCACAAGCTGCTAGGCAGTATAGATTATTTTACAGAAATTGCTTCTGTTTTTCCCAATCTCTTAGGGCAGATTTATACCAGTATTTTTACTGCAGGGGCCAGTGAGAGGCTGCTGCGGCGGGACAAAGCGATTTCAGAGCTTAAACAGGCATTGGAACTGGCACTTTCTGACGGTCTTTTGATGCCCTTTGTTGAAAACTGCGACTATATTAAACCACTGCTTCAGGAATTATACCAAAAGAATCAATACCGGGATCAAATTAAAGAAATATTTCAGTTGTATGAACCGTATCAACAGTCCATTGAGGTAATTCTAGAGAAGAATTTTTTGAAAAGTGAGCCGAAACTTACGGAGAGAGAAGCGCAAATTGCACAGCTTGTAGCAGGGGGCCTTTCCAATCAGGAAATCGGCAGCAGACTATATATCACCCAGAACACAGTGAAAACCATTCTGAAAAGTATATTTAAAAAGTTGGGGATTACGTCTAGAGCTATGTTAAAGCAATTTATTGACTTGCAGGTGTAAAACAGAGAAGCGACAGACTATGGCATAAGAGTGGCGAAATAATTCGGTTTGATAAAAGGGCAGCCTGGAAATAGGCTGCCCTACTTTTCTGACCCGGACTGATTTATTAGCTTCGCAATAACCCATAATTGTGTTACAATAAGGAAAAGCTGTATTTACCTAAGGAAAGGCAAGGAGACAGAGAATGAAATTCATACATATTGCAGATGTCCATTTAGGAGCCACACCGGATGCAGACTATCCGTGGGCGGGTCAGCGGGAAAAAGAGATTCTAAACAGTTTTTATCATGTTATAGATCTATGCAATGAACAAGAGATTGACCTTTTGCTCATAGCGGGAGATTTGTTTCATAAACAGCCCTTAATTCGAGAGCTGAAAGAAATTAACTATTACTTTGCCAAACTAAAAACAACGCAGGTGGTGCTCATTGCCGGCAACCATGATTATATCGGGGTAAGGTCTAATTATGTTGGTTTTGAGTGGAATCCCAATGTTCATATGCTAAGTGAAGGAACCATGGATAGTGTCTATCTGGAAGACATGAATACTGAAATATATGGATTTAGTTACCACACCAGAGACATCACAGAGCCCCGTTATAGCAAAGTATATCCGGGCTGTGAAGAGAGAATTAATATTCTCCTGGCCCATGGCGGTGATGAAAAAAATATTCCCATTGATAAAAAGGAATTATTGCAAAGCGGTTTTGATTATATTGCCCTTGGACATATTCATAAACCAGAGATTTTTGGAGGGCGCATGGCCTATGCCGGTTCCCTAGAACCTATGGATAAAAACGAAACAGGACCTAGAGGTTACATTTACGGGGAACTTGAGAAAGAAGAAGATAAATCTAAAATCACATTAAAATTTGTCCCAAATTCTTTCAGACAATATATTAGGGCAGAACTTAAGGTCCATCAGGGGCTGACAAGTGGTGCAGTTACTGATATGGTCAGAGCCTTGATCCTGGAAAATGGTTTCGCCCATCTATATATTCTAATATTAACCGGTATCAGGGATGCGGATATCCTATTTCATAAGGAAGACTTTATACCTCTTGGAAATATAGTTGATGTAATTGACCAAACCGTACCGGATTATGATTTTGATGTATTGTATGAAGAGAATCAGGATAATATCATTGGACTATATATAAAACGTATCAGAGAGAATGAGAAAAAAAGCGAAATAGCTGACAAGGCTCTTTATTATGGGATAGAAGCACTGCTTGACGCCAAGAAATAAAGTTTGGTATTCTGAATAGATATAAAAAAGCACATAAATGAGGTGATAACTTGCGCTTACATGAATTAAGATTGAATCACTTTGGTAAATTTCATAATGCAACCATTTCGTTAAAGGATGGAATTAATCTGATCTATGGGGATAATGAAGCCGGAAAAACAACGATACATTCCTTTATCAGAGGAATGCTCTTTGGAATCGAAAAGTTAAGAGGTAGGGCGTCCAAAGAAGATCCCTATTTAAGATACCAGCCTTGGGACTCACCTGGTGCTTATAACGGTAGTATGGACCTTGAAATAGAGGGGAAATTATATCGTATTATCAGAAACTTTGATAAAAGTACAAAAGGATTTTATGTCATAGACATTGAAACAGGGAGAGAACTAGATATTCAGCCGGAGAATATGAAAGACCTTTATGGAGGACTGACAGAGGCAGGATTTCGAAATACTATCAGTACCGCTCAGTTAAAGGCTGCAACAGACAGTGAACTAGCCGGAGAAGTACGTAATTATATCACGAATCTGTCCCTTTCAAAAAGCGATGAAGTTGACATTACAAAGGCGCTAAGTTTTTTGCAAAATAAGACCAAGGAACTGGAGGCAAAATTAGCAGGACTTAAGCTAGAGCAACTGGAAAAGGAGATTGCCTACGGAGTTTCCTGCGAAGAAAGAATAGACAGGCTTTCCCTGGAATTAGAAATAATGAAGGAACAGGAAAAGCTTCTGCCAGGCAATAGAAATGCAGTGGATATTCATCTGGAAGAGGTGGAAGGATTTACTTCCCTGGAAGAATATAATTTCTATGTGGAGCAGTTTCCTGCAGTAAAAGAAAAGTATAAAAATTATTGCCAACTACAAAACCAGATGGAAGAGCAAAAGAAAAATAATATTGATTTACAGCGACAGATATATGAAATAGAACATGCAGCAGTATCTGTTAATTATATGAAACAACAAATAAGTGAGATAGAAAATAAAAAAAGAGAGGCTGCTTCCATAGAGTTAAAGAGGAGCCAGATAATAAGTGCACAGGATATTTTGCAGAGGGAGAGTCAGAAAAACTTATATATTATTTTTGCAATTGCTATAATCTTTGGCGCAGTTGCACTATTTGTGATTGGATTTAATAGTAAGGGCTATCTGTCAATATTTGCAGTTATAGCAGCAAGTGGTCTTTTGTATCAGTATTTAACGAAACATAACAGAACAAAGCGACAAACACTTACGAATCAATATAAGGATTATGAGGCGGTGCAGCGCCAGTTGAAAAAAGATATCGGGGCTATCTTCCAGGAAAATGGTGTAGAAGATGAAATAAGTCTTAGAAATAAGTATGATGACGTACTAAGAGAAGAATTATCCAAGGAACACATTCAAAAGGAGTTAATATCTAGTAAGGAACAGCTTGGCCTGTTAGATAAGAAGAGAGAACAGCTAACCTTAGAGATTAGGAGTTATATTAGCCGGTTTGACAGGGCGCTTTCGAAAGAAGATATCTTAGAAGACACAATAAGTGATGTTACTTTGGACAGATTAGAAGCGTATATTTCCAAACAAAAAAGCAATATGATTTTAAGGCAGCAGGAGAGGCAGCATGCCTACGAAGAAATTATCATCCAAAAGGAAAAGATAAAGTGGGAACTGGATGCCTTAGGAGAAGAAGAAGCTAAGCTATTAAGAAATAGAGAACTGTATCAGGAATATCAGCAGGAGAAGCAGGAAGCTTCCAAAGAATTAGAAGCGATCAAGCTGGCAAGTGATACATTAAGGGAACTATCTTTTGATATTCATAATCATTTTGGAAAAGAATTGAATCAGTTAGTGTCAGAAATCTCAGATTATGTTACCAATGGTAAATATCATGATATTAAACTGGATGAAAAATTAGATGTAAAAGTAGGGCAGGAAGCTAACTATATAAGGCTGGATAGATTAAGCGCCGGTACGGTAGGACAGATCTACTTCGCTCTTCGTATAGGAATAGCGGATCTTATTTATGGTAAGGGAGTAATGCCCATAATTCTAGATGATTGTTTTGCATTTTATGATGATAGCAGGGTCAGGGCAGCCTTAAAGACCCTGGTACAAGAAACGAATACCCAGGTTATCATATTTACCTGCCATCATAGGGAAAAATTAGTGCTTGATGAAATGTGCGCGAAATACAATTATATAGATTTAGCACATTATAATGAGCAAAAACACATTACCCTAAACAAAAACACATTACCCTAAACAAAAACACATTATCCTGAACAAAAACACCTACTAGGGGACGGATTTAACAACTGCGAGGATAGTAATGAAAAATAAAACAACAAGAATAAAAAAGGATAGAGCAAAGAAAAAAAACAGTTGGGCATCTTCAAACAACTGGTTTAAGAAAGTAGTCTTAATTTTTCTGATTCTTTTTTTGATGGTATCTATACTCATATTGATTGCTGGATTAATCTTTTACAATAAATACGGGTCCCAACTAATACAATATCAAAAAGAAGCTATAAAGACAGTACAAAGCTCTACTTCAGATACCTTCCGCCAGATGGAAACCAGCTTGGTTTATGACACGAGGGGGGAATTGTTATCTGTAGTCAAGGGGGAAAAAGATGTTTATTATCAGGAGTACTCCCATATACCAGACGATGTGAAGGATGCCATGATTTCCATAGAAGATAAAAAGTTTCTGATTCATGAAGGGGTTGACGGTCTGGCAATTATTCGCGCTGCACTTGCATTAATCAGAAACGAAGGGGATGTAACGCAAGGAGCTAGCACCATAACCCAGCAGCTGGCGCGAAATATCTTTTTATCCAATGAAGTAACCTGGGAACGAAAACTAAAGGAAATGTTCATAGCAGTTGAGCTTGAGAAAAAGTATGACAAAGAACAAATTATGGAGTTCTACCTTAATAATATCTACTTTGCTAACGGATATTATGGAATAGAAGCTGCCAGTGAGGGATTTTTCAGCAAATCCTCTGATGAACTTAGTCTGTCAGAGATTGCATTTCTTTGTGCAATACCAAATAATCCAACCATTTATGATCCTATAACGAACTTAGAGAATACTTTAGAACGGCGGAATAGGATTCTGACTCAGATGTATGAAGATGGAAGGATTAATGAGCAGGAATATAAATCGGCCCGTACAGAAGAAATTGAGATTGTACTAAAAAAAGCTACGAAGAATAACTATATTGACACCTTTGTATTTTATAATGCGACCAGAGCTTTAATGGCGGAGGAAGGTTTCGAATTTAGATATGAATTTGAGAATGAAGCAGATAAGAAGCAATATGAAGATGAGTACTATGAGTTGTACAATCAGTTTCAAAAGTCGTTATTCTATGAAGGTTATCGAATCTATACTTCCATTGACCTGGAGAAGCAACAGCAATTGCAAAAATCAGTAGATGACACACTAGCTGCGTACCAGGAAGTGAATGAGGAAGGTATTTATGCTCTGCAGAGTGGAGCAGTTTCCATTGATAATCAAACCGGAAAAGTAGTCGCCATAGTAGGAGGAAGATTCCAGGAAACCGTTGGCTATACTTTAAACCGGGGATACCAAAGCTTTCGACAACCCGGCAGTGCCATTAAGCCCTTAATTGTATATACCCCGTCATTTGAACGAGAATACTACCCGGATAGTATGGTTGTTGATGAACCAATCGAAGATGGACCCCAGAATTCCACCGGAAGTTATATGGGAAAAATAAAACTAAGCCGTGCAATAGAGTTATCAAAGAATACAATTGCATGGAAATTATTTGAAGAATTATCTCCTAAGGTGGGATTGTCCTATTTATTAAAGATGAACTTTGTAAATATTGATGCCAATGATTATACTATGGCTGCATCATTGGGTGGTTTTACTGTTGGGGTTAGTCCCCTGGAGATGACGGCGGCCTATGCGGCACTGGAGAATGACGGATTATACCGGGAACCTTCCTGTATTATCAAGATTCTTGACGCCGAGGGAAATATTATTGTGGGGGAAGAAATATCGGGGAAGAGAATTTATGATGTCAATGCTGCAAGGATGATGACGGATACTTTAACCGGAGTAATGAAAAATGGTACCGGAAAGGGACTTGGTTTAAAAAACATGCCTAGTGCAGGGAAAACCGGAACAACCAATAATAATAAAGATGGATGGTTTGTAGGCTATACACCTTACTATACAACTGGAGTCTGGGTAGGATATGATATTCCAAAAACCTTAGGTAATTTATATGGAGCAACTTTACCGGGTGCTATCTGGAATAGTTATATGAGTGCCATACATAAAGGACTTGAGAAGTTAGAATTCCCAGAATATGAAGATAACAGGCCCCAGGCAGAAATTATAAAGGAAGAAGATGGGGCTGATAAGGATACAACTGAGGAAATAACTGAGGAAACAACGGAGGAAACAGCTGAAAAACCTGAAGAGACACAAGCAGAGGAACCGGTATTTGAAGAGACGGAAACTATCCCCGAGACGGAAACTACAACAGATGACAACTGGACGGATCCATCTACAGAAGCCCCTTCTATGGAACAACCTGTAACAGAAGAAACTACCTGGTCAGAAAGTGAATCCTGGGAGGAAAACCCAGTAACCGAGGAATCAGAAGCTGTTGAACAGGAAGAATAGGAAGAATAGGAAGAAGAGGAAGAAGAGGAAGAATAGGAAGAAGAGACAGAAGAGATAGAAGATAGCATGTGGTAAGAACCTAGTAATGAAAAGGTAAGAAACTTGTAATGAACCTAGTAAGAACCTGGTAATCAACCATAGTTTTATTGAATAGAAAATCCTCCGTGAAGAGCCACACTTTTTGGCTCTCCTCGGAGGATATTTAAATTGAACAAAAAAACTTGGCTTTTGACCTCATAATATAATCTAAACAAGACTATAATTTTTATTTCTTATATTTATTAAGTAAATTCTGAATACGCTCTGTAGGACTTAATAACTGGCTAATAGAATTATCATGGTTTAAGGTATCGATTAGTAATGCAATATATTTACTCATATCTACATTAATATAATATTCTTTTTTTAGCAATTCTTCTGGCTGATATACTAAGTTTGTTGTAAGAACACGATAGATTAAGCCCTGTTCATAAGCTTCATCAAACTTATCAAATCCATTGGTAAATAGACCAAAAGTAGAACAAACAAAGATTCTGCCGGCATTTCTGCTCTTTAATTCTTTTGCCACATCAAGCATACTCTCACCGGAGGAAATCATATCATCTATAATTAACATATCTTTTCCTTCCACATCATCGCCTAAGAATTCATGAGCAACGATTGGATTACGACCATTAACAATCGTAGTAAAGTCTCTTCGTTTGTAGAACATACCTAAATCTACCCCTAGAACGTTTGCAAAATAAACTGCTCTGTTCATGCCACCTTCATCCGGGCTGATTACCATAAGATGCTCAGCATCAAGATGCATATCCGGTACATATTTTAATAAGGCTTTGATAAATTGGTAAGTAGGTTGAACAGTTTCAAAGCTGTTTAAAGGAATCGCATTTTGTACACGAGGATCATGTGCATCGAAAGTAATAATACTATCAACACCCATGTGTACTAATTCCTGTAATGCAAGTGCACAATCTAGTGATTCTCTTGAAGTACGTCTATGTTGTCTGCCTTCATATAAGAATGGCATAATTACGGTTATTCTACGGGCTTTACCGCCAACAGCAGCAATAACTCTCTTAAGATCCTGATAGTGATCGTCAGGAGACATATGGTTTACCTGTCCACATACGGTATAAGTTAAATTGTAATTAGCTACATCAAGTAACAGATATAAATCACTGCCTCGAACGGATTCTCTGATTACACCCTTTCCTTCTCCGGAACCAAATCTTGGGCAGCATGCGTTGATTAAGTAATTATCTCTCTGATATCCAGTAAATGCAATGGTAGAAGTATGTTCACTGTCAACTTCGTTACGCCATTTTACAATAAAATCATTTACCTTACTTCCCATTGATCTACTACTTTCCAAAGCTATGATACCCAAGGTACCGACCGGAATTGTATCTAATTTTTTATCTTGCTGTGGCATTCTATTGACCTCCAATGAAATATGTTAAAAGTTGATGGAAAATGTTCACTAAAGTTATACCATTAACCCTATGGCAAAGTCAAGGCTTAATCGCAAACATGCATTAAAAAAGCTTTTTAAGTCGAATATCCTCACCCACAATTTTTAATAGTGTGTAATTGCTGGCAATACGGGAGAAAATTCGCTCACTATAATTGCTATTTATGTAATCTAAAGACAGATTCGTTGAAATGATCGTAGACTTTTGCCTTAGGAACCTTTCGTTGATACATAAATATAATTGGGATGTAATGAATGAATTATTTAATTCGGTTCCTAAGTCATCAATAATGAGCAAATCACAATCCAGAATATAATCAAACTGATTTTGGAATTCGTAACTGTCTTCCCCCTTGTCAAATTTATTCTTCTCTAAAATATCAAATAATTGAAAAGCGGTTAGGTAGATTACCGTATGAGCACTGTCTAATAATTCTTTGGCGATGCAGTTTGCTAAAAAGGTCTTGCCCACTCCGGTATTCCCATATATTAATAGATTACGGTATTCAAGGTCAAAACTTGCTATAAACTCTTTACATACTTCCACTACTTTTTCAATATTATCTCTTGGAGTCATCTTGGTTGTTGGCTCAACCAAATTGCTGGAATAATAATCAAAGGAGAAGTTAGTAAAATTCTCTCTGGCAATGGCCGCCTTCATGTTAGACTGGGAATATACAATATCTACGACTGCCTGTTTAAAACAATGACATTTTTCATTACCAATATAACCTGAATCTTTGCAATCCGCACATTGATAAGTAGGTAAGAGGTAGTCCTTAGGGAATCCATATTCCGTTAATAACCTCGCTCTCTTTCTGCTTGCCAGCGCTGTAAGTTCCTTTAGTTCTTCCAAAGATTTGTCATCCCCCAGCAGTAATTGTTTGGCGCACTGAATAGAACTTGAAACAATTCTATCATCGATTTCTTTCATCTCTGGAATCGCAGCATAGACTTCTTCTGTTCTACGATCCATCTCATGTTTGTTTTTTAACTGTTTCTCATCATATTCTCTAAGAATTTTATTAAATTGAAAGTTTTTTAATGCCATTTTGACAGGTTCCCCCTAACTTTAGCTTGGCTTATGTAAAAGCTTTTGCTCCATGGATGAATAATCTTCATCCGTATATGCCCGCTGTGGAAATGCATTAAATCGATTATTTCCAGGTTTAGCGACAGCTGCAGTTTTGGATGCATTAGCCTTAGCAGCATTTTTGGTATGCTCTTCATCTAGCATGGCAATCTGGTTTAACTCTTTCACACCTTTTTTGAACCAGTTCTCTAAGATTTTATCAGCATATTTAAAATCTGGTTTTTGAGTCATTAATATAGTTCGGTCACATGCTTCGACTATGATATCAATGGTAAAGCCATATTTATTAAGCCATTTATTAATAAATTGCTTTTCCACCTGGCCTGGAGCACGGTTAAGACCAAACGCTTTATTCACCGCATTATAATTGGAGTTATAAAGTGCAGTAGCAGCTTCCGCCTTCTCTACCGTATCAATACCATCTTCCGCCCAGGATAAAGCAACGGCTTCTATGTAGGATGGATTCTTTTTATTCTTTGAAACACAGTATTCATATAAGTACATAATTAATTCAGAGGAAAATCCAAGGCTTTCGTATAAATACAAAATCAGTTGTAAATCCATAGGCTTAATCAAACGATCAAGGTAGATTTCAATAATATTTAACAGCCATTTTACTTCATCGTGATTGGTTAGCTGCTTAATCTGTGCCTCAGAATAGGTGGGCTTTTCGAAAATCTCCTTTGACGGTTTAAAATCATAGGTATCGGAAGCTTCCGCAGTTTCTACTACAGCGGTAGTCTCGTTTGTCTGGACAGCTTTTGCAGCAGCAGTTGAAACTTCTTCTATTTCATGATTCAGGTCTTTGCTTACTGTGTTAATGTCATTTATCTTTATGGAGATAATTTTATCATCTGAATCACGGACAAGTATTAAAAGATTGACCTTTTCCCAGTAAATAAGAGCCCTGATAATATCTTTTTCTGTATCATCCAAGCGATCTGCAATGGATGAGATTGAAATCTGCGTATCTGTATGGTTTGTGATACAACGTAGTAAATATAGATACACCTTCACATAAGAACCATTGGCAGAGGGCATGTATTGATCGATAAATAAATTAGGAATGACTGTATTACACGTTAAACAGCCAGATTGTAAAGTAATTGAATTCATTTTCCCTCCTGCATATTATATATTAATTCGGGGATTACATGAATACAAGCCGGCTGTATACACAGGCGGCATTGTCATTGCAGGTCGGCGAATCGCCGAAGATTTCCCTTTGTCAGAGTATTATAACACAGGAATTTCTAGATGGAAATAGGCTATATTACTGGAAATTGTAAGCAGCTTGTTATTGTGGATAATGTGGAAAAAGTGGATAACTAAAAGATAGAAAAATGCAATATTTTGTAAAAGAGAGTAGCACTTAAGTAAAATCAAGTTATAAGCGTAATTTACAACTAAAAAATCTATAATTGTAGAAAACTATTATGTGAACTAAAAAATCCACAACCTTTTCACAAACAAATTGTTGATAAGGTTGTGGATAATGTGGATAACTACATTCCCAGGAGTGCTTCTCCAATAGTTACAACGTCTCCGGCACCCATAGTTATCAACAGGTCCCCGTTGTTACAATTTTCTAATAAAAAGTTTTCAATTTCATCAAAACTTTCAAAATAGAATGCCTCTTTACCCAATTTAAACAACTCACGCTGTAAATCTTCCGAAGAGATGTCACCAGGATTTACTTCTCTGGCTGCATAGATATCTGCTAAAACGATTTTATCAGCCAGGGTCAGTGCTTTTGCAAACTCTTTTAAGAACGCTTTCATCCTGGTATAAGTGTGAGGCTGGAAGACACACCAGATAGTTTCGTGTGGGTAGTTTCTGGCTGCACTTAAGGTTGCGATTACTTCCGTTGGATGATGTGCATAATCATCTATAATTGTGACACCGCCGATTTCCCCTTTATACTGAAAACGTCGTTCCGTTCCCTGAAAAGAAGACAGACCTTTCTTTATAACGTCAATGGAAATGTTTAAGCTTAGTGCCAAAGCAATGGCTGGCAAAGAATTTGAAATATTATGGATACCGATAACATTTAAATCAATATGACTTATAAATTTACCATTTTGGGTTAAATCATAATGTCCATGTCCGGAGTTATCAAATGTAATATTAGTTGCGCTATAATGTGATTTTGCTCCTGCAACGGTTGATTCCCGGTGATTTATGCTGTAGGTAACAAAATCGCAGGGAAGGTTATTGGTAAAATAAGATGTATTCTCAATGTCGTCATTAATAATTAACAATCCACCCTCAGGTAAACGTTCCGCAAATAAGCGGAAGGAATGGCGGACATCCTCTAGATCCTTAAAAAAATCCAGGTGTTCTGCTTCTACATTTAATATAATACTTCTCGTTGGATTAAATTTTAAGAAACTATTGGTATATTCACAAGCTTCCGTAATAAAGTGAGAGGACTTGCCAATGCGTATATTACCTTGAATATTATCAAGTATTCCGCCTACGGATATGGTAGGGTCAAGTCCTGCCTCTAAGAGAATTAATGAAATCATAGAGGTAGTGGTAGTTTTGCCATGAGTACCGGAAATGGCAATAGAATCCGCGTACTGTTTCATTACCTGACCAACAAGTTCGGCTCGGTCCATAAGGGGAATGCCTGCCTGCAGCACTGCCTGATATTCTGGATTATCTTCTTTCACTGCAGAAGTAAATACAACCAAATCCATATCCGGGGTAATATTTGAAGATCTTTGTCCATATAATATAGTAATACCAAGGGTTGCTAAATGTTCTGTAATTTTACTTTTTTTTGCATCAGAACCACTGACGCGAAAGCCCATCGTATGTAAAAGTTCGGCAAGTCCACTCATACTAATACCACCGATACCGATAAAATGTACTCTAACTGGATGATGAAAATCTACTTGATACATGTATTACACTTCCTATCTTTTTATTTGTTAAATTATCTGCTATTTACAGACAACTATCATACTATTTGTATTATAACCGTTTCCTGTAAAATTACAATGATAATTTAGTTGCCTTATATGCAATCATATGATGAAAATCTGGAATGGCAACTTGACTAACTTCATACAATGAGAAGGAATTGTTTTTTTACACATTTGTTGGGAGAGAATGCGGCCATGACACAAATACGTATATACGGATTAATTTCAAAAAAATAGAAAGGAGGACAAAAATTTATACAAAATGATAAAAAATCAACTAAATTTAATAAAAAATTTGTAAAGTTTATTCACAAAAAAATTATTTAATGGTATAATAGAACTAGACTAAATGACATGAGGTGATAACGTGATTAAAAAAGAAATGATAGCCATGCTTCTCGCTGGTGGACAAGGTTCAAGACTTGGTGTGTTAACCTCGAATTTGGCAAAACCTGCAGTAACATTCGGGGGAAAGTACAGAATTATTGATTTTCCGCTTAGTAACTGTATTAATTCAGGCATTGATACGGTCGGAGTTTTAACACAGTACCAACCTTTACGGCTTAATACCCATATTGGAATTGGCATACCGTGGGATTTAGATCGCAATATCGGAGGTGTATCAATTCTGCCTCCATATGAAAAAAGCCAAAACAGCGAATGGTATACAGGAACGGCCAATGCAATTTATCAGAACATGAAGTATATGGAATATTATAATCCGGAATATGTATTAATTCTTGGTGGAGATCATATCTATAAGATGGATTATGAAGCAATGCTTGATTTTCATAAAGCCAACCAAGCGGATATTACGCTGGCAACGATACCTGTTCCAATGGAAGAAGCAAGCAGATTTGGCGTTGTAATTACAGATAGTAATAAACAAATATTAGAGTTTGAGGAAAAGCCGGAAGTACCTAGAAGCAATCTGGCATCTATGGGAATCTACATATTTACATGGAAAGTATTAAAGGAGTCCTTAATTGCTTTATCAGAGCAAAAAGGCTGTGATTTTGGTAAACACGTTATACCGTTTTGTCACGAAAGAGGAGACCGGGTTTTTGCCTATGAGTACAATGGATATTGGAAGGATGTTGGAACTTTAGGTTCTTACTGGGAATCCAATATGGAATTAATTGATTTGGTGCCTATATTTAATTTATATGAAGAGTTCTGGAAGATTTATACGAAAACAGATACCATTCCACCACAATATATTGCGGATTCCGCAGTGATAGACCGTGCTATTATAGGAGAAGGAACTAATATATATGGAGAAGTATATAATTCAGTGATTGGAACTGGCGTAACCATAGAAACTGGTGCAGTAGTACGAGACTCAATTATAATGAAAGGTACCGTGATAGGAGAAGGTGCTCTGATCAATAAAGCAATCTTAGCAGAGGGAGTTACAGTTGGATCTGGGGCACAGTTAGGCATAGGAGAAGAGATTCCTAATAAGACAGCACCTCACATCTATTCCTTCGGATTAGTAACAGTGGCTGAAGATACCATAATACCTTCTGATGTCAAAATTGGTAAGAATACTGCGATTGCAGGACAAACAGATTTTGCTGATTATGCGGATGGAATTTTACCAAGCGGTGAGAGCTTGATTAAGGCAGGTGACAGATTATGAGGGCAGTAGGAATCATATTAGCAGGTGGCCACAATAATAAAATGCGGGAATTGTCAAATAAAAGAGCGATTGCAGCAATGCCCATTGCGGGAAGTTTTAGAGCGATTGACTTTGCGTTAAGTAATATGACAAATTCTCATATTCAGAAAGTTGCAGTAATTACCCAATATAATTCAAAATCACTGAATGAACATTTAAACTCTTCTAAATGGTGGGACTTTGGCAGAAAGCAGGGTGGATTATTTGTCTTCACACCAACTATTACGCCGGAGAACAGTTACTGGTATCGGGGAACAGCAGACAGTATGTACCAAAATATCAGTTTCCTAAAAAACAGCCATGAACCGTATGTTGTCATTGCCTCTGGAGACTGTGTTTACAAATTAGATTATAATAAAGTGCTTGAGTATCATATTGATAAGAAGGCCGATATTACAGTGGTATGTTCGAAAGTTCCAAAGGGCGAAGAACCAAACCGCTTTGGAATTCTTAATAAGGATGAAGATAATAGAATTTTAAGCATTGACGAAAAGCCAATAGAAGCCTATGGAGAGTTAATTTCCACCGGAGTATACATAATTCGAAGAAGATTATTAATTGAGCTTCTAAGGAAAGCCAATGAAGAAGAACGTTACGATTTTGTTAAAGATATTCTTGTTCGTCACAGTCAGGTAAAACAGATTTATGCATATGAGATAGATACCTACTGGAGCAACATAGCAACTGCGGAGGCTTATTATAAGACGAATATGGATTTCCTAAAGAAAGAAATCAGAGACTATTTCTTTCATGAATACCCGGATATTTATTCTAAAATAGATGATTATCCGCCTGCAAAGTATAATCAGGGGGCAGCAGTGAGAAATAGTTTAATTTCCAGTGGATGTATCATTAATGGAACTATCGAAAATTCTATTTTATTTAAAAAAGTGTATGTCGGAAATAATTGCACAATTAAAAATTCTATCATATTAAATGATGTTTATATAGGAGATAACACATATATTGAGAATTGTATTGTTGAAAGCAGGGATACAATTCGCGCAAATACTACCCATATTGGCGAAGATGGTGAAGTCAGGATAGTAGTCGAAAAAAATGATAGATATTTAATTTAACCGGTAAGCCGGAAAATAAAGTATATAGAAGCACTACAAAAGATGAAATAAGTAAACTACATCAAAGGGGGATTACACAATGCAGATAACAGATGTGCGTGTACGCAAAGTAAACAAAGAAGGTAAAATGAAAGCGGTGGTATCAATTACTATGGATAATGAATTTGTAGTACATGACATTAAGGTAATTGAAGGAGAAAAAGGATTATTCATTGCTATGCCAAGCCGCAAAGCTGGTGACGGAGAATATCGCGACATCGCACACCCAATTAATTCAGAAACAAGGGACAAGATTCAAAAAATAATTTTGGAAAGTTATGAAGCGGCTGCTGAAAGTGAAGAGTTCGCAGAATAACAGGTATATATTTTGACAGGAGGAGGTAGATAGGAATTATCTACCTCCTTTCCAAATGAATGAACAGGAACTTTATTTGCTAATTGAATGAACAATCAGTGTATTGTATTGATCATCCGTTAAATCACAATGGTAAAATAATTTATAAAAATTCTGTGTTTCAGTTAACATGTCATAATTAAAATATTCGGGATATAAAAGATTAGCTAACCATTTCATACCCATAAAACGATTGATGGAAGGTGGGAAGCCCATCCAATTATAAGGTCCATCAGGAACTTCATAATATTGACCAGAGGATATAGCCTCTAATTCTAACCATGTTTTGTCAGTACCAACCAAGGAGTAGACACTGTTTGGAGCAAAGAGAATATAATCTGGGTCCCACAAATATATTTGTTCCATGGAGATTTCATTACCGGTTCCTTTACTAGATGGGCTTTCAACAACTGCTACATTATTAGCAAGTAAATCAAGAACTTCTGCATGGAAGGAATCTTTGGCTATAACGTTAGAACCTGTATCTCCAACACAGTAGATTAGACTCTTTTTATTTTCGTCACCAATCTCTGCCATGGTATCAACGGTTGTCTGATAAGTTTCGGAACAATAGGATGCTAATATTTTTGCAGCTTCTTCCATGCCCAAAATATTACCTAAAGTTGTATAACACTCATCCATTGTCTCTAAGGAAGCTTCAATAAAAATAGTAGGTATTTCTAATTGATTTTGGATACTATCCATGTCTTCAACAATACTGTCTTTGGCTTCCCCAATATCTATAATTACTTGAGGATCCGCAGCTGCAAGTGACTCCATATTTAAGTCTTCACTACCATAAAATTGACCAAATACGGGCAATTCAAGATATTTAGAGTCTAAGTAATCGCTGGAATTGTCAGACCATTTGCCGGAAAGTCCTACTAATTTATCTGGAGAAATGGAAAATAAAACGATTTGTGCCAACGAACCCGATGGTGCAATGCGATCAATCTGCTTTGGAATTTCAACTTCACGACCGGCAGAGTCAACAAATAAAACGGTTTCTTCTGTAGAAGTGGTACCAGCAACGGATTCCTGGCCAGATGCTGTGGTTGTCTGGATCGATGTTTCTGCTGCACCGGCAGCCGTTGTTTCAATGGATTGAGATGTCTCAGACGATGAAGAGTTACTGCATGCCGTAAATAACACGAGAGTCATTATCATCAGACACAGGTAAAGATTAAGTGATTTTTTCATATAGATCCTCCTTTTTTATATTACATAAATTAAAATAATAACTTGTCTTGGTGCTCATATATAATGCTTTTGGGTATACAGACACGAATGTAATCATCGTAAAGACTAGTTATATCAACATCAATGCCATACAGAGTTTTTATTAAATCAGAGGTAATCATATTCTTTGGGGTCCCTTCTTTTACGATATGACCTCCTAAAAGAGCAAGTACACGGTCTGCATATAAAAATGCATGGTCTGGTTGATGTGTTGATTGAATTATGGTATAGCCGGCTTGTACTAATTGTTTTACTATGGTAAGCACTTTAATTTGATTACCATAATCAAGATTTGCGGTTGGTTCATCCATGATTAATATTTTAGCTTTTTGAGCTAAGGCTCTGGCAATAAGTACAAGCTGTCTTTCTCCTCCGCTAATATTAGAATAACCTCTGTATTTTAGATGTGTTATACCAATTGTTTCAAGTGCTTCTTCTACCTTTTCAAGTTCACTTTTTCCTGGGCCGGATATTTTGGTTATGTGGGATGTGGTTCCCATAAGTACCATTTCTAAGACACTATAGCTGTATGTAGGATAGTGTGACTGAGGAATATATGCTACTGTGTTTGCAAGTGCTTTAGAGGTAAAAGATTTTATATTTTTATCATTGTAATAGATATTACCTTTATAACCGGATAACAACCCAAGCATACATTTGAATAATGTAGTTTTTCCAATACCATTTGGGCCAAGTATGCTGATTAAACAATTTTCCTTTATTTCAAAACTAATATTATGTAATACCTCATTATTTTTGTATCCAAAACTGAGGTTATTAATTTCTATACTCATGAAATATTATCCTCCCTTGTAATTAAATAAAGAAAAAATGGTGCACCAATGAAGGCAGTTAGAATACCAATGGGTATTTCATTGGTCCAAAGCATTCGTGATACATTATCCACTATTAATAAAAATACACTTCCAAACAGCATTGAAGTGGGAATTAAATACCGATAGTCATTACCGACAAGAAATCTGGAAAGGTGAGGGATAATAAGACCTATCCATCCAATCATTCCACTGACTGAAACACTGGAAGCGGTTAATAAGGTAGCGCTTAGAATAATAATTAAACGGATCTTTTGAGTGTCAATACCTATGGTTTTCGCTTCTTCATCACCCAGTGTTAACACATTCAGCTGCCATCTTAGAAGAAATATTGGGATTAACCCCAGGAGCATTGGTATTATAGCAAATGTTACATCGGATGATTTTGTACCTGATAAACTGCCCATTAACCAATAGGTAATAGCAGGTAATTGATCATTGGGATCGGCAACAAGTTTTAAATAGGAGGTACCAGCCGAAACCAAGGAACTTATCATAATACCGGAAAGAATTAATCCTAATATACGGTTGCCTTTTACTCGCTTGCTCATAAAATGAACAAATAGTACAGCCACTACACTAAAGAAGAATGCGCTAATGGTTATTTCACGACTGCTGGCGTCGTTCATTATGGCAAGTGCAGCACCAAAAGCGGCTCCGGCAGAAGCGCCTAGTATATCAGGGGAAGCCATTGGATTTTGAAATATTCCCTGATAGGCAGCACCTGCAGTTGCGTGGCAGCAGCCTACTAAAATTGCCAGCATAATTCTTGGAAATCGAATGTTATAAAAAATAACCTCCATACGGTCAGTCCAATAAGGCTTTATATCAATAAAGTTTGATAGTATGATGCCAATCAATTCGGAAGGTGATATGGCATACTTGCCAATGCCAATGGATACAATAATTGTTAGAATTAAGATAAGCAGGAGAAATATTATAACCCCTGTGTTCTTTCTTGCTCTTTCGTTTGCTTTATACATAAAATATCACCTGTTTTCCATAAATGTTTAATGTTTTGACCTGTTTTTACATGATAAATGCAGCGTTCTGCATCATTAAGAATTGGTGACGCTATTAAACCTGAATGCTGATAAAGTAAATCAGGAGACAAAACCGCATCAATATCAATCATCATTACAAATGCTTTATGGCTTAGTTCCAGGTAACGTTCTACGGTTTTGTTTGAAATGGAACTTCCGGGAAGAAGAATAATTTCGCTTTCAGGTAACAAAAATTCGGAAGCCGTTATGGGATATTCATCTTCTATCGGTACTAATGTTAAATGTGTAAGATCACAATAGGTAAAAAACTCTTGTTCAATTAGCAGATTATGACCAATCATAGTTACCTTTTTGCTTTCGGTTAGAGTTAAAAGTTTATCTCTAAACTCTAAAACATTCATACGTTCGTACTGGATGGTATCCAGATATTCATTTGAATTATAATAGGCATTTATGGCCGCTAATCCCAATGAACTTTCAACGTTATTCCAAGAATAAATGCCTGCCGCCAATTCTTTAAGGGGCATATTCTTATAGGGTGTTGATTTCATCGGAAATCGGTTTTCTCTTAAAGTTTTTGCAAGCCCTAGAGAATAATTGGATTTTACGAATGTAAAATCCACTCCTACAATAAATTCTTCAACATAATGATGCTCAGGAATATTTTCTATTAATTTTCTATATAATTCCCACAATGTTTATTTCCCCCTTTAAAAAATAAAAATATATTGTCATTTATTGTTTTGTTTATTATAATGAATCAAAATGATAAAGTCAATCAATTTAGATAACGTTATGTAATGTTTTGTAATGTTATATAATGTTATAATGCGTTTTTTAAATTTAAAAGGGGGACTATTATGAAATTAATTACTGTTGCCGGACCACCTTCTTCGGGAAAAACATCCGTAATAATAAATGTGATTGAGCATTTAAAATTAAGAGGATTAAACGCCGGAGTAGTAAAATTTGATTGTTTAACATCTTTTGATCAGGAGAGATATTCAGAAAACCACATACCTGTAGAAGTTGGTTTTTCCGGTAAAGTTTGTCCGGACCATTTCTTTATCAGTAATATTGAAGAAGCTTTAATGTGGGGAAGGGGATCAGAGTTTGATCTTTTGATTTCAGAAAGTGCAGGTCTTTGTAATCGCTGTTCACCTCATATTAAAGATATTTTATCCATATGTGTTATTGATAATCTCTCTGGGGTGAATACACCAAGAAAAATTGGGCCAATGTTAAAATTTGCTGATATTGTTGTTGTTACAAAAGGAGATATTGTCTCTCAAGCGGAAAGAGAGGTATTTAAGTTTAATATTCGCCAAGTCAATGGGAAAGCCCGAATAATATCGGTGAATGGAATCACGGGTCAAGGAACATTTATGCTAAGTAAACATTTTGAAAATGCCCTGGATATTGATACTCTAAATGATATGCGTCTTCGTTTTACAACACCGGCCTCAATTTGTTCCTATTGTACGGGTGAAACACGGATTGGGCCGGCTTACCAAATGGGAATGATGAAAAAAATGGAGTTTAAAAAATAGGCATAGAGCTGAAAGAAAATAGATAGAAAGGATTATGCAGATATCACAAAATATCTGCAATGGGAGTAAAATGAAAACAAAAAAAGAATTGATTCGAACAGAAACAATTGATGAAATCATTGAAAACTATCCAATAGCAAAAGACTTTTTTATGAATATTAACTTAACAGATCTACCTAAAAATAAGACTCTCGAAGAAGCACTTATGACTGTTAGCGATGTATATTTTGAAGAGTTTGGAATGGAACGACATTGGATATTGTATCAATTTGCCCTATTCCTTGATACATTTGATCAATCCAGTGAAACCGTCTCTGGAATTGATTCAATAACTATATGTGGTGGTCATGATAAATCGGGAAATCCAGAGAACATTGATTTAGTAATATCCAAAGGTGAAATTATTAGCATTGTTGGGCCGACAGGATCTGGTAAAAGCCGTTTACTTGGGGACATTGAATGTGTGGCCCAGAATGATACGCCCACAGGACGAACAATTCTTATAAACGGTGAAATAGTGAGTGATGATGAGCGATTTGAGACAGAAGGTAAACTGGTAGCACAATTATCACAAAATATGAATTTTGTCATGGACCTTTCTGTAAAAGAGTTTCTAGAAATGCATGCAAGAAGCCGGTTTACGAAAGATCCTTCCGTGATTACTACCTGCTTTGAATGTGCCAATGACTTAGCCGGAGAAAAGTTTAGTTTTCATACGAAACTTACCCAATTATCCGGTGGACAGTCAAGGGCGCTAATGATTGCAGATACTGCATTTATGAGCACCTCTCCTATTGTACTTATTGATGAAATAGAGAATGCGGGAATTGACCGGAAAAGAGCAATAAAATTATTGGCACGGAATGAGAAAATTACGTTGATTTCAACCCACGACCCACTTCTGGCACTTAGTGCAGATAAAAGGATAGTAATTAAAAATGGTGGAATTCATAAAGTCATAACTACTACAGATATAGAGAAAGAAAGTCTTTATTCAGTGGAAAAATTAGATCAGACCTTGTTAACCTTAAGAAATCAATTAAGAAACGGACAACTCATTTATCCTATAGGGTAAAGAGAAAGGTGGTTGTGTATGTGGGATATTTATGATACTTTAATAGAAGGGATACCTAATGATTTAAGGGTAGATGATATTATATCAAGTATTGATAAAGCTTATGTAAGAAGCGGAGGTGGTGTTGGTTATGGAATTACAGTTCCTTTTTATACAAACACAAGAATACATATAAAAAATATGGAAACCTTAAAGCTGAAAGAGGTAGCAAAGCTTATAAAATCATGGAATTTGAAAGAAGCAGCTATTGGTCATGGAGCAATAAATGCCTATTATAATAATCCGGAAATTGCGGAGAAAAACGGTGTTAATTTATCAGCCAATCGTTTTACGGAAGACAGGCTAAATGATCCTTTTATTGCTTATCAAAATCAAATAGCAGGCAAGAAAGTAGCTGTTATTGGGCACTTTCATTATTTGGAACAATTGTATCAACCAATTTGTGACTTGACAATTGTAGAATCAGAAGTAGTTGAGGGCGATTATCCTTATGCTGCTTGTGAATACTTATTGCCGGAGCAGGATTATGTTGTTATTACCAGTTCTAGTATTGTAGATAAATCTTTGCCAAGATTATTAGAACTCTCAAAAAATGCATATGTAATCATAGTTGGTCCAACAACTACATTAGCACCTGTGCTTTTTGAATTTGGGGTTAATGATTTGGCGGGATTTGTAATTAAAGACACTGAATTGGCACATCAGATAGGAAAAGGTACCGATAATTCCAGAATATACCGAACGGGTCAGAAAGTTAGTTTAAAAGCTAACTCTTTCTGCAGAACTTGATTTGTATTTTTAATTGGTGAGCTAATTTATCAGCGAATGAAATCATTTGAATATAATAATAGTGATTTGAGGTTTAAAAATCTTTCTATCTTTATCCCAAAAGCGATATTAGACTTTTTACCCTCAAATCAAAAATAAAAATATTAGAATGGAAAAAATATTGGCAATTCAGTAAATAGAATGCCTTATTTTGGGGGAGATAGTATGAAAGTTGGATGTGTAAAAGAAATTAAGAATAACGAATACCGTGTTGGAATGACACCGGATAATGTAAGAACCTATGTTGCACATAGAAACACAGTATATATTGAGAAAAGTGCAGGCGCAGGATCTGGCTTTACTGATTTGGAATATGAACAGGCAGGAGCCGTTATTATGGACACTGCAAAAGAGGTTTGGGAATACAGTGATATGATCGTAAAAGTAAAGGAGCCTCTAAAAGAAGAATATCAATATTTTAAAAAAGACTTAATTCTATATACCTATCTTCATCTTGCAGCTAATAAAGAGCTGTTGGATGCTTTGATGGCAGCAGGTGTCAAAGGAGTTGCCTATGAGACTTTAATCGAACGGGATGGAAGCATACCGTTGTTAAAACCAATGAGTGAAATTGCCGGAAGACTTAGTATTCAGGAAGGTGCTAAAGCATTGGAAAAACCGTTTGGAGGCTCAGGAGTATTACTCGGCGGTGTACCAGGGACTCCTAAAGCTAATGTAGTAGTAGTTGGTGCGGGTACAGTAGGTGCCAATGCTACTAAGATAGCAGTGGGAATGGGAGCCAACGTAACCGTTTTAGATTTGGATTTAAATAAACTGACGCATCTTGATGAACAATACGGTTCCAAAATTCAAACGCTGGCAAGTTCCAGTGCTGCCATTGAGAATGCATTAAAAACTGCTGATTTGGTAATTGGAGCAGTTTTAATTCCTGGAAAGCAGGCTCCTAAAGTAATAAAGGCTTCTTATTTAAAGGAGATGAGACCAGGTAGCGTCATTGTAGATGTTGCAGTAGACCAGGGAGGCTGCTGTGAAACTACCAAGGTAACGTATCATGATAACCCTACCTATATGGTGGATGGAGTAGTTCACTACTGCGTTGGAAATATGCCAGGTGCAGTACCGAGAACTTCAACCATTGCACTATCGAACTATACGGTTAACTATGGACTTTTGATAGCAGGACTTGGACTTGAGGAGGCCTGCAGAGAGAATCCAGTTATTTATTCAGCTATTAATACCTATGAAGGTAAATGTACCTGTGAAAATGTGGCGGTTGACTTTTCGCTGGAGTATGTTGCTCTTCATTTTTAGACAACCGATTCAAATGGGAAATAGTTATATTGGGAATTTTCTCTATGATGTAATCAAAGAAATACTCTAGGTCATAATCATAGTAATAATCAAAGACAGGGATTATTTCTTTGATAGTGTTATATTTAGTTCAGAAAAGTCAGGGAATTGATGTTGAAAATTTTCCCTGACTTTTCTACAAAAATAATATATACATTATCATTAATATTGCCAATTCTTTTTCTAATTTATCAAATGCATTTTAATTTGAAACCAATTGCTGTTGATTGATTGTTCTGTTATTGTTGGCTGAACCAGGATTTGCTTTTCTACTGTAACATCATCTTCAAAAGTTATAATAACACGGATCGTAAATTTATCTGCTTTTAAGTTGCCAGCGTCATCTTGCGTTAGGTTGAATTCAAGACCATATGGCATATTGTTTTGATTCTCATAGGTTACAGTATAGGAACTGCCTATTATTTTTGTTACTTTTGTAATATCATCAAAATACTGCGCACGGTACATGCTTTTGTCTTCTTTATAATCTATTTGAAAATCAGATGGGTACGTTTGATTTTCTACAAACCAGGCAGTAAACCGATTTTTATTATCTCGTGTAATTTCTTTATCTGATAGGCTATATGTAATGGTTTTTATATCTTTACCCTCACACTTAAAGTTTAAATCAATATTCATGGAACCGGTTTTGTATCCATTATCAAATTCAGAATACACCATCATATTTTCCTTATAATTTTTTGTCAGCAGCACCGGATCTTCCGACAAGGTATTTGGTTCACCGGAATTCGCCTGTACAGTAAGTGTTATATCGGGAATCGTTTCAACACCGATTATTCGAATGCCAGTCGGCGCCAGAAGTACTGCAATAGCAGTGATACAAGCAATCATTACTTTTTTATATCGAAGCAAAGGGCGCTTTTCTTGACCAATATAATGTTCTATTTTTTCCTTTGTATTATCCGTATTAATTGTTACTTCACTCATTGCCTTTTTATACTCTTTTATATTCATAAGTAACCTCCATATCTTCTTTTAACATTTTTCTTGCACGATACATTCGGGATAATATGGTGTTTTCCTTGACCCCTATAATTTTGCTTATTTCCTTTACGGAGTAATCTTCGTAATAATGCAGGTGAATCACGATTCTATACTTTAGAGGAAGATTCATAACGGCATAAAAAATCTCGTGATATTCCGGAGTTTCAAATGAATAAATATCTTCTAAAGGAATTCTTTTAGCATTCCAAATCAAACGGTAGAACTTCTTGCATTCATTTATAACAACTCGTATTAACCATGCTTTTTTATGCTCGTTACTTTCAAACTCTATATGACATTGCATATATTTTATGTAAGTATCTTGCAGGATATCTTCAGCGGTTGCATTACATCGCGTATAGGAAAGTGCAATTTTATATAAGGTATCAGAATACTGTTCGATTGTCCTTAGGGTATCTTCTTCGGTACGTACCAGCTTCATTGAAAATCCTCCTTTCACTATAAACATCCCAGAAGAGTTTAAAATATTGCATGACCAAAAAATATTTTTATTATTATTCACTATATCTTACTACTAATGTTACTCCCAAGCAATTGTTTGAACTATAAACAAATTCTGTTCCTGGTATTTGAATTCCAGAATTGATTACGGTATTATTGAATAAAAGGATCTCCCCAAGAAATTCTTAATAAACTTTAAGAAATTACATGTGGAAAATTTAAGAAAACTTAGCTATACTTACAATAAGTAATAAAGATTGGGGATATACTAT
>JAQZAX010000144.1 GCA_029239455.1 Anaerocolumna sp. | reverse complement strand
CAACTTGGTGTGGTGTTACAAAACGGGCAGCTTATGACCGGAACCCTCTTTAGCAATATTGTTGGTGCAACTCAGGCATTGACAATAGAAGATGCATGGGAAGCGGCAGCAATGGCCGGTATCGATGAAGAAATCAGGGAAATGCCAATGGGTATGCATACCATAATCAGTGAAGGAGCAACAACCATATCCGGCGGGCAAAAGCAGCGTATCATGATTGCCCGTGCTATTGTAAATAAACCCAAAATCATTTATTTTGATGAAGCAACAAGCGCTTTAGACAATAAGACACAGGCCATAGTCAGCCAAAGCTTGGATATGCTAAAATCAACTCGTATTGTAATTGCGCATCGCTTAAGCACAGTCATGAACTGTAACAGGATTATTGTCATGGATCAGGGTAAAATTGTGGAGAGCGGTACCTACCAGGAACTGATGGCAAAGGATGGTGTTTTTGCCGGTCTGGCCAGACGTCAGCTGGCATAAGAATTAAAAAGAGTTGCATGATGCAATGACTTCTGACCGTCCTTTTGAGCGGCGGTGTCTAAAGAATTGTATTTTTATAAATAAAATGGGATTAATTATACTAAAAATTGGTTTCTCTGTTGACATGAATCACAAGATGTGCTAATTTTATTTTATAAGGCAAGGGGGTCTGACTAAGAATAGTCAGGCTCCTATATTTCTAGGAGGCGATTTTATGAAAAAGAAGATTTTGGCATTAACATTGGTTTTAGCAATGGTATTTTCTTTTGTGGGTTGTTCATCTGATAAATCAGAAGAAGGATCAAGTGAAACAACAGCAACAGAAACAACAGCAACAGAGACAACAGCAACAGAAACAACAGCAGCAGAAACTGCAGCAACAGAGACAATTGATATGTCCGGTGTAAAGCTTATGAATGATGGTACCCTTACAATTGGTGTTGAGATTGGGTATCCACCTTTTGAAGATTTTGCAGAAGACGGAACAACTCCGGTTGGTTATGATATTGATTTTGCAAATGCTTTAGGGGAAAAACTTGGTTTAGAAGTTAATTTCATTAATACAGCTTGGGATGGCATTTTCCAAGGGATTGACACAAATTATGATTGTGTTATCTCAGCAGTAACTATCACAGATGAAAGAAAAGAAACTATGATTTTTTCTGATCCCTACATTAATAATTATCAGGCAGTAGTCGTTAGCCCTGATTTTGAAGGTGAGATCACAAGCTTTACAGATATGGACGGGCTTGCAATTGCCGTACAGAAAGAGACAACATCGGATATATTAATGTCAGATTACGTTGCTACAGGATCAATTAAGCTTACAATTTCTGCAAATGAAAAGATTACAACATGCTTTACACAGCTTGAGAATGGTGAAGTTGATGCGGTAGTTGTAGATTCAACGGTAGCTGATGGATACCTGGCATCAAACCCTGACAAATACGTAAAAGCATATCAAGATGAAAGTGAACCGGAACAGTTTGGTGTGGCAATAGGTAAAGAAAATACAGCACTTCAGACTGCTATCAATGAAGCTATTGCACAACTTACTGAAGAAGGATTCTTCGAAGACAATATTGCATACTGGTTTGGATCAGCAGAATAATTTGTTTCATAGAATAAAATAGAGTTAGCAGGTATAAAGGATGAAAGAAAATTAAAGAAAGAATTGCCATAAATAAATAGATTCTTTCAACCTATTTATTTATGGCAGTATCGCAGGTAAACCCGCGATATGCAATGGGTGTAAGGATGAATATAATAAAAAGAATAGTTGACATTAAAAGATGGAAACGTTCGTCAAAAACAGCTGCCATAGTTATTATGGCAGCTTTGGCGGTCATAGCAATCCTTTCGTTACTTAATCCATCCCGAGAAGATATGATGGATCATGCTTCTGATCAGGTAAAGCAGATGATGGAAGAGGAAAAAGACAGTTCAAGAAAGTATTTAACCATTACTTATAATAATCTTGATGTCATTAATTATCTTTCTTTCACAACTTCAGGTGCAAAATCCATTAAGGAATCTTACGTGGGATTCGCAGGACAGATCTATAGTGCGGATGACGGAGTGGCAAAATTTGCAGGTCAGATGGTAAATTACACTTACAGAATGCTTGGAAGTGGTGAGAATGTATTACATGGAGCTAAGTTAACCTTATTACTTACTACGTTATCCATGGCATTTGGATTTGTCTTAAGCGTAATTCTAGCCTTAGGCAAGATTTCAAAGAATAAAATAATCAGCAGACTATGTAGTGGATATATCTTTTTCTTTCGAGGAACACCCTTACTGATTCAGTTATTTGTTGTATATTTCTCGATTCCCGGAATCTTTGGTTTTGCATGGAGAAGTATGTTTGAGAAAGGTGATCCGGAAGCGGTTTATAAAGGAGCCTTTGTTGCGGCTTTAATTGCATTTTCCCTGAATGCAGCTGCATACTGTGCAGAGATAGTTCGTGCGGCAATACAGTCCATTGATAAGGGGCAGCACGAAGCGGCCAAAGCTTTAGGAATGAGTTACGGACAGACCATGGGAAAGATTATTATCCCACAGTCCATAAGAAGAATGATTCCACCACTTTGTAATGAATTCGTTATGATGATTAAAGACGTTTCACTGGTGTTTGCTATCTCTCTGATGGATATCACAACAATATCCAAGACTATAATGACCAGCGAAGGAAATTATCTGGTGTTTATACCTGCACTTATCATTTATCTTATCATAACTGCAATTTTTACGTTTATCTTTGGTAAAATTGAGGAAAGACTCTCAATTTATGAGTAGGAGGCAGCTATGAGTGAATATGAATATATTTTAAGAACAGAACATTTAAGTAAGTCTTTTGGAGCTCTTGAAGTTCTTAAGGATATTAATCTCAAAGTGAAAAAGGGAGAGGTAATCTGTATTATCGGACCGTCAGGGGCAGGGAAGTCTACGTATCTTCGTTCACTGAACCAGTTAGAGAAGATTACAAGCGGTAAGATATTTATAGGCGATGAATTATTTCTTCATAGAGAGCACAACAAAACGGTCCATAGAGCCGCAGCTGATAAGCAGAAAGCGATGCTTCTAGAGATGGGAATGGTCTTCCAGAGATTTAATCTTTTTCCACACAAAACCGTACTTGAAAATGTTATGATAGCACCGATTTCCGTTAGAAAGAAAACCAAAGAAGAAGCAATGAAACTTGCGAAAGGACTAATTGCAAAAGTTGGTCTTTCAGAGAAACTTAACGAATATCCAAGTAAATTATCTGGTGGACAACAGCAGCGTGTTGCCATAGCAAGGGCTCTTGCCATGGAACCGGAGATTATGCTCTTTGATGAGCCGACCAGTGCTCTTGATCCGGAACTTGTTGGCGATGTACTTAATGTTATGAAAGATCTTGCAAAACAGGGAATGACTATGCTTTGTGTAACTCACGAAATGGGATTTGCAAGGGAAGTTGCTGACAGAGTCGTATTTATGGCAGACGGAATGATTCTTGAAGAAGGAAGTCCAAAAGAAGTATTTGAGAATCCTAAGAATGAAAAGGCAATCAACTTTCTAAATAGCGTGCTGTGATAAAGGTCTGGATGTTAATCGCAGATAATTTACAGCACATCGAAGAATTGTAGTAAATTAATATTTCATAATTGTTCAGGAGCTGTTGAAAAATGACTGATTTTATGTCATTGGAGCAATGGCTCCTTCTTTTTACTCTTTCATCTGTTCTAATGCTCCAAAATGTGGATAATTTTTATTATTTACAAGAATCGGATATGTCAAAGGCAGCCAGAATATTTGTAAAATGAATGTAAATTTGCAAACAGCTGTAGACCGGGAAATGATACGGATATATAATTATATTATTCATGCATGCTTATCAGCTGGCAAAGGAAACAGGATTTAAAATATAGGAAACTGTGGTACGAATTAAACAAAATGAACGGTGGAGTAGATAAGGTTGAATGAAAATATAATAAAAGAAAGAATTGCCATAAATAAATAGATTCTTTCAACCTATTTATTTATGGCAGTATCGCAGGTAAACCTGCGATATGCAATGGGTGTAAAAATGATAAGAAGAAACAAAATATTTAGGCGAATTGGACTGGTCTTGGTTACAACTATTATTATTATATTCGCGGGTGGTTATATATATCAGACTTTGTGTGTACGTTCTGATAATAAAAAATATAGACCAGTCGGTGACCTTTACGAGATTAATAATAAAATGATGCACCTGTATACAGGGGGAAGCGGTGATGCTACTGTCGTTTTTGCTGCAGGTTGGGGAACTGTAAATCCTTATGTTGATTATTATCCATTGTATGATGAAACATCTAAATACGCAAAATTTGTTGTTTATGATAAATTTGGATATGGATATAGTGATTTTACCGATCAACCAAGGGATTTAGATGTGATAGTTGATGAAATCCATGAGCTTATGATAAAAGCAGATGTTAAGTCACCTTATATTTTTGTTGGACATTCACTTGCGTCTCTTGAGTGTTTACGATATGCACAGCGCTATCCGGATGAGGTTAAAGGAATCATCTTAATTGATGGAGGGAATCCTGAGTTTTATGATAAAACGAAACCGGTAACCTTCATTAGTGTTATTCAAAGGCAGTTGATAAACTTCGGTATTGCAAGGGTGCTATATAATATAAATGGATTTGCTGATACAATTAATTCCGAGCGTAATGGGTTGCAACTTTTACCTGAGGAACTTAAAAATATCGATGAAATGGCAACACTGTTAAAGGCGAATAATGAGAATATAACAGATGAAATGAGAAGAAGTCAGGAGAATGCCAAAAAGGTTGTTAGTGGAGGAAAACTTGGTAACATACCGCTAATAATTATTACGGCAGGAGATTTCGGCAACGCGGGTAAAGATTGGTTGGATAGTCAAGAAAAGTTAACGGAATGGTCTAATAATAGCAAACAATTTATAGTTGAAGATTCCAGACACTATATTCATCAGTATCATCCGGAAATTATAACGAGTGAAATTATGGAGATAATAAGCAGTACCGAATAAAAAGATGAACAGAAGAGAATTCTCCAAAAGAGATATTAGAAAGAACAGGAGGAAATATGAATGAAACTGATAATAATCCGACACGGGGACCCCGATTACTCTATAGATTCCCTTACTGAAAAGGGGTGGAGGGAAGCCGAACTGCTGTCTAATCGAATTATGAATATGAATGTGAAAGAGTTTTATGTATCTCCTTTAGGCAGGGCAAAAGATACAGCATCCATCACTCTGAATAAGATGAAACGTCAAGCGGAGGTTCTTCCATGGCTTAGAGAATTTCTTGCACCGATTATTGATGAAAGAACAGGAAAGAAACGTGTTCCGTGGGACCATCTACCAGCCGACTGGACAAAAATAAGTGAGTATTATGATAAAAATCTTTGGCACACAGT
>JAQZAX010000143.1 GCA_029239455.1 Anaerocolumna sp. | reverse complement strand
GACATTTTAGTTGCATCCTTAATCTTAATATTCCCATGACCGCCTTTTCGCAGAAAGAAAAAAACGCCGCCAACAATACCGATTACAAGAAGTGCCTGTAGACCTTGCACTGCAATATTGTCCTGGGTGTAATAAATTGTTATATCATTTACTAATAGAAATTCAGTAAAATTTTCTGTTTTTGGATTTGGCACTGTGTATCGGTTATCTGATTCACCTTCTAGTACAACCAGGAAAGAGTTACTATTTTCAGTAAAAGTGACAGAATCCACACGGTTTAGATTAACTGCATCCAAAAAGGAGGGGTAAGACATCTCTAATTTTGGTTTATTTATAAAGGAATAGCCTGCCAGACCAATGCTTAAAACTATTAGGAATAACAGGATAATCCAGCCTTTTTTCTTCATGTAGGAACCTCCATTTCATTGTTCTGGTTTACATAATGTTACTACCTAATTGTAAAGCTAAACTTATGTTTTTGCTAGTCATAATTAATGGAAAGTTCCTAGAGAGTAAGAGAGGAGGGGTAGGCATAAAAATATAGTGTCAATAAATGAGAAACTCACTGCTTTGTAATTTATAAAATTACGAAAGCTACAAGGATGGTGGCCACAATACCACATAAGACTGGAATGAGATTCTTCCTTGCTAAATCCGAAGCATTGACACCGGTAATAGCTGCAACAGGAATGACTGCCCAAGGAATAATAGTTCCGCCATCTACCCACACGGTAATAATCTGACCAAGTGCTGCTAAGCCTGCCTTATCTATTGTGATAAAATTAGAAAATGTGTAGGCAAGGGTACCTACGATAGGAAGCCCTGAAAATCCTGAGCCATCAAGCCCTGTAATTATTGCTACAGCTGACTGGGTTAGGATGGTGGATAATTTTGACATCTGTATATTTTCAGATAAATAGATGCTGATATCATTTAATATTCCTGGAGCGCCTTCACCTAAAACAGCAGTAGCACCGCCTTGATTTCCCAAAAAGAAAAAGCCGCCAATAAAGATGACAGGAGCGAATACCTTAATACCAAAACCAAATCCGTCTTTTAGATAGTCTACTACTTTCTCCAAAGAAACCTTAACCTTATAATTTGCAAAGGATGTAATTAACATTAAAATAACCGCGGTGCCTCCGACTAATGCAGTTGCATCGCCACCGGCAAGTTTAAGCTGAATCATTGCAATAATATCTATGATAAATGCAATTAGAGTAATAATAGCGATAGCAATGGCTTTTTTACGATTCTTTGGTACCGTGTTATCAGGGATTGCTTTGATTTTATTTTCTGGCTTAGAGGAGGTTACGTAAGAATTCATTTTCATATCTTTTTTCATTATAACAAAAGCTACAATAACGGTGACAATAGACATGGTGAGCCACAGTGGAACAGAAGCCTTCATAACTTCAGACACTTCTATGCCAGCTCCTTTTGCTGTTATAGCAGGCGCACCCTGAATAAAGAAATCACTGGAAAGAGCGATGCCGTGACCAAATAGATTCATTGCAACTGCAGCATAGAGGGCAGGAAGACCTGCTTTTAGTGCAGCCGGTAATAGAACGGCACCTACAAGGGGAACCGCCGGACTTGGCCATACCAGCCAGGAGATAATCATCATCGTAATACCAATGGCAAAAAAGGCAAGGGTATTATTTATCATGACTTTTTTAATCGGTGACATCATTAATACATCTGCGCCTGCATCTTGCAGTGCTTTTGACATTGCAACAACCAGCGAGATAATAACGATAATGCTCCAAAACTCCACGCCTGCATACATAACCGCGTTGAATAAAGTGCGAACACCTGTAATGACATTGCCTGAATAAATCAGTCCCATTGCAAAGATACCAATAATACAAGGCACAACAATATCTATTTTCATTAGCATGATAGCAAGTATTATTACAACCATTAGTATATATAGGTAATGAATTGAGGTTAAAATCATAAAGATAACCCGCCTTACAGTTTTATAAAGTATTATATGAAGGCTAAGATAGAGTTGTTAACTAAGAAGGCAGATAGGAAGCAAAAGATTACAAAATAGGTATACTATAAAAATAATATCATTTTTTAATAGAATATTTATGGATTAATTCTTTAAAATGTAGTATTCTTGGCTTGGAGGTGACGAATATGAATCGTTTTAGACAATTTATGTACGGTAGATATGGGTTAGATACTTTGTCACAGTATTTAGTTTATTTGGCTCTTATTTTAACATTAGTAGGTACAATTACCAGATTTAATATATTGATTAACCTGTCATATATTCCGTTGGTATTTTCTCTTTACCGCATGTTATCTAAGAATATAAGTAAAAGAACCCAGGAAAACAATAAATTTATGGCCGTTAAGAGCGCCTATCAACATAAATTTCATCAATTTAAGGACAAAATAAATGGCTCTAAAACTTATCGCTATTTTAACTGTCCAAGCTGTAAACAAAAGATACGTATCCCTAAGGGAAAAGGTAAAATTTGCATTACCTGTCCAAAGTGCAGAACTGAATTTATTAAAAGAACATAAACCATACAGCTGTTGAGAATAAAAGGAGATTATTTATTATTTTCAACAGCCTTTTTATGCCTGGAAAGCTTGCATTTATTTACGCCACAAATTATAATAGCAGTAATTGGATTATTTAAAGGCAATACGCATGAAATATTATTTTTGATGTATCATATTTGATACGATTAACAGACAGGAGATAGCAATGGCTAAAATCTATGTACGTAGAGCGGTTGTATTATTACTAACAATCACAGTGCTTAGCGGCTGCGGTAGTAAATCCGCAGGCGATTATTATAAAGAAGGTATCAAGTATGCCACCAATGGTTCCTATGAAGATGCGGGAGAAGCATTCGCTAAGGCAATTGAAATAAAGGCAGATAAGGCAGAATATTATATTGATTATGGAATGTCACTAATTATGCTAAAAGAGTATGATGATGCAATCCTTAATTTTGACAAAGCCATTCTGGATAAAAATAATTTAATTGTAAATGAGAACAATAAGAAAGCATATAGAGGTAAAGGAATTGCTTATTATTATTCACATTCTTATGATAAGGCCGTCCAGTACTTTGATAAAGCTCTGGCTATTAACGAATTAACGGAATTAAATGTGGACATTTTATATTATAAGGGAAGTGCACTGGAACGAAGCGGACAATTCGAAGCTGCAATTACTACTTACACTTCCATATTAGATAATAAATCTTCTGATGCCAAGACTTATAACAAAAGAGCTTATGCATACAGAATGGCTGGTAATTTTGAGATGAGTCTTGCAGACTATGATAAAGCAATCTCTCTTGATAAGGATAATTACGATTATTACTTTAATAAATTCTTTTTGCTTTCAGAAACAGAAGATTTGGAGGGAGCTAACAATGTTTTAACAGATGCTGCTAAGATAAAAATTGAAACAGAAGAAGATAAATTTAACCTAGCTAAAATCCACTACTATATGGGAGATCAGGAAGAAGCAATGATTGGACTGAATGAAGCATTTAGCAATGGATTTTCTGAGGCTTATTATTATCTTGGAGAAATCTATTATGAGAAGGAAGATTATGAATCAGCAGTTAATAATTATGAGATGTATCTAAAAGATGAAACAACGTCAGAATCAGCAGTTGTTTATAATCAATTGGGTGTTTGTTTATTAAAGCTTAAAAGAAAGGAAAAAGCCCTTTCTTATATACAAGAAGGACTCTCTTTAAATGATACCAGTTTGCAGCAGCAATTAAAGAAAAATGAAGTGGTTGCCTATGAAAATTTGGGGGATTTTGATGAAGCATACAAATTAATTACGGAATATCTTAAATTATATCCGGAGGATGAGGATGCAAAAACCGAGTACGAATTTATAAAAACCAGAGTATCTGAGGTAAGTACGAATCAGTAAATAGAATGGGAGCTGGAGGTTATATATGGCAGAAATGTTTGAAATAAAAGAAAAAGAGGAACGATTAATTTTGGTTGGAGTATCAACACAGGATGGCGATGATACAGAAGAGTCCATGGATGAATTAGAAGAGTTAGCTAAAACAGCTGGTGCTGTTACTGTTGCAAAAGTGATTCAGAACAGAGAGAATGCTCATCCTGGAACCTATATTGGCAAAGGCAAGATAGAAGAAGTGAAGAACTTATTAGCCGAACTTGATGCTACCGGAGTTGTATGTGATGATGAATTATCTCCGGCACAGTTAAAAAATCTGGAAGATGCACTTTCCGCAAAAGTTATGGATAGAACAATACTAATACTTGATATATTTGCTCAGCATGCAACTACAAAAGAGGGTAAGATTCAGGTTGAATTAGCACAGTTAAAATACAGATCCACCAGACTGGTAGGTATGCGAAATTCCATGTCGAGATTAGGTGGTGGAATTGGTACCAGGGGACCTGGTGAAAAGAAACTGGAAGTTGATCGCCGTTTACTAAGAGATCGAATCTCGCAATTAAACCATGAACTCGCTGAAGTAAAACGTAACCGTGAAACTTCAAGAGGGTTAAGAAACAAGGGGACCATACCCATAATTTCCATTGTCGGTTATACCAATGCAGGTAAATCAACCTTATTAAATCTCTTAACCGATGCCGGAGTGATAGAGGAAAATAAACTATTTGCAACTCTTGATCCCACAACAAGGAATCTTGTGTTGCCAAGCGGGCAGCAGGTGTTACTTACGGACACGGTTGGATTTATTCGAAAGCTTCCTCATCATTTGATTGAAGCGTTTCGAAGTACATTGGAAGAAGCCAAATTTGCAGATATTATTCTACATGTAGTAGACAGTTCGAATCCTGCGGCGGATAAGCATATGCACGTTGTTTATGAAACATTAAACAATCTTGGGGTTAAAGATAAAACAATTGTGACTGCCTTTAATAAACAGGATTTGGTGGAAGGCGACCTGGTTATGAAAGATTTTAAGGCGGATAAAATAATAAAGATATCTGCCAAAGAGAATCAGGGAATCAGTGAATTATTAAATATACTGGAAGAAATTCTTAGAGAACGTAAAATTCTGATTGAAAAAATATTTCATTATAATGATGCTGGTAAAATCCAAATTATCAGAAAATACGGACAATTATTAGAAGAAGAATACCAGGCAGATGGAATATATATTAAAGCTTATCTTCCAAGAGATGTATTTAATAGTTTATAAGGATTTGAGGGTCAAAAGCCAAGTTTTTGTTGTTCAATGAATACCGCTGTATATATATTCGATTTGGCTGCCTTACCCTCAAACACTATATTTCTTACAAGCCTCTTACCAGCACAAAAATCAAGCCAGCTGGCATGATTTTCGGCTAGAGTCTTGACGATATATGAACAGTGTTCTCGGCCGGTCGACGCCAAATCGAATATATATACAGCACTATTCATCATTTATAAATTTTGAGGCTT
>JAQZAX010000142.1 GCA_029239455.1 Anaerocolumna sp. | reverse complement strand
GATAAGAAATCTCATCAAACTCTTGAAAATCAACTACTTTAACGGTTAAATAGCTAGTAAAAAAAATCGAGATATTTTGATTAACTTCAACTTTTAATTCATAACTTGCTTTCTCCGTGTGGTATATGGCATAAACCTTGTTATCCTGACACAGTGTTTTACTTGGTTCACTAAGAACAATTTCCTGTAACGTTTCAAACTGATAAACTTGACTTACTACACTTTCACTTTCATCGGTAGCTGTAAACCAATATTCAATGGTGGAAAGACTATCAGGCAGCTGGATGGTGAAAGTATAATACCATTGCTCGATATCATTACACCTGGCATCTTGGCATTCCATCACTGGCATTAATTCGCTTCCACTCTTCCAATGAAGAAGGATATTTATTTTCTTTGTAGGTCCATTTAGCCGGCAACCGATTATAACCGATTCCCCGCATTTGGGATAAAGTGGACGTCTTTCAAAACCACTATCAAAATGTGGAAATAACCCACTTGGCAAATGTTTTATTTGCATAATTTACTCCCCTCAAGATAATTATGATAGTATAAGAACTATATATATAAACAAATTTACATTGTCTCTACATAAACCAATTCATAAATCTATATTCCTTTTCCATAAATTTTTAATTGAATCCAAATTTACTCGTTCATCAATTTCTTAGAAACAAGTTCATCTTGAATGCTATTTAGTACTTCTTCTGCAGACATATTATCGATTACAGCGCCTTCCAACATAGGATTAATAACGTCAACAACTTCGCTATATTTTAGTAATGCAGGAGGTGCAGCTGCATAATCAAGAGATTTCATAACCGCTGCTCTATTCGCTGGCGGAGTCTGTTCTAAATACTGCGCCATGATTACTTCATCAGATATGGTAGGTAACTCCCACTGAGCATCTAATCTCATTTTGACAACATCCCCATTGGAAGCCATATAATTAATAAATCGGAAAGCTGCTTCCTTGTTATTACTATTTTTGTTTACACAAGCAACATTTGCAAAAAAATGTGTTGCTTTTGCTTTATTACCAGGCTCTACTGCTATATCCCATTCAAAATCTTTAATGTTTTGTGCATAATCGGTGAATGCCCAGATACCTGTATGAATCATACCAAGATTACCTGCCTTAAACATATCCCAATCTCCACGACCTGCCATGTCCTCTGCATTAGGCATAACTCGATTATCACCACCCACACGATTTAACATCATCTGAAGAGTTTCAATGTTTTCCGATGAATTTACAGTAAAGGTCTTTCCATTATCGCTTACTAAAGAACCACCGTTTGTTTTTACCGTTTTATATAGTTCATGGTATGAAATCGGTTGAAAAGTTCCCCAAATATCATCACCAAGTGTACGTATTTTTTCTGCTGCTGCCTGCTCATCTGCCCAAGTCCATTCATCCGTTGGATAGCTGATTCCTGCCTGATCAAATAAATTTTTATTATAGATCAAAACTACCGTAGAAAAACTCTGAGGAATTGCATATAATTTTCCATTGTAAGTTGCTGCCTTAATAGGCCCTTCACTATATATTTCCTTGGTTGCTCCTGTGGACTCAAAGTAACTATCTAACGGCTCAATAGAATCTCTAATTGCATATGTTAGGAAATTCTCCATATTAAGTTCAAAACAGTCGGGTGCTGAATTCCCCGCCATTTTTGTTGCAAGTGCTGTAAAATATTCTTCATAGCCTAAAGATTGTAATTCAACTTGAATGTCAGGATTATCCGTTTCAAATTTAGCAATCATATTTTTTATTACTTCTGCATTGGTTTCGCCAGCTGAGAATTGGAGATAAGTAATTTTTGTTTTTTCTGTTGGAGTATTAGTAACCGTTGTATCTTCTGTATTCTGTTGTACATCATTTGTATTTACTTCATTGACTTTCTTTTGACAACCTGTAAACATTGTTACCATCAATAAAGCTACCATAAAAATACTAACAAACCTTTTCATTTTACTCCTCCTTAGGGTAATTTATATTGCAATCTTTGCGTAAATAAATGGCCCTTGTTTATTTACATCAAAGTTACATTCAATTTACTCCTATCCTTTTAGTCCCCCAATTTCAAGTCCCTGATTAATATACTTTTGAACAGATACATATACTACCAGAATTGGAAGTATTGATATAACAGCACCTGCCATTGTAATATTTTCTTTGCCTTTTAGCTGACCATTTAAAGTTGCAAGCACTAATTGTAACGTTTGTTTATCATTACTACTTAATACCAATAACGGTTGTAAGTAGGAGTTCCATGATCCCATAAAATTCATCAATATCATTGTGAATAGCGTCGGTTTCGTCATAGGTAACATAATCCTAAAAAATATCTGACGCATTGATGCCCCATCCATTAATGCACCTTCTAAGTATGCATTATGAACGCCCATCATAGATTGTCGCATCAAGAAAACTCCAAATGTATTATTTAGTGCCATCAAAATTAAACCTGTAAAAGTATCTAATAAATTAAGATGGTTTAGAATTGTATAATTAGGTATCATTGTAACTGTAACAGGAATCATCATAGTAGCTAAATACACCAGGAACAATTTGTCACGGCCTTTAAATTCCATCTTTGCAAAAACATACGCTGCCATTGATGCTGACATAACAGATACAGCGGTACATGTAATTGCCAAGTAAAAACTATTAAATCCTGCTCTCCAAAAACTATAACTGGATAGATTAAAAATCTTTATATAATTATCCCAAGTAGGATCCTTAGGTACCCATTTGATTGGTATTGTTCTAATAGCTTCTGTTCCTTTAAATGAGGTGCTAAGCATCCATAAGAAAGGTAATATAATCATTACTATTACCACGAAAAGGATAATGTAGAACAGCGTGTTCAGAGTCATAGCTTGAACTTCTTTTGTTAAATATTTCTTATTCAACACTGCACTTTCCTTAGGTATCATAATTAACCCACCTTTTTTGTAGAATGAACTGTACAATTGTTGCCAAAAAAATTAATCCAAATAGCACCCAAGACCATGCTGCCGCATATCCCATCTGATACGACCTAAATCCGTATTTATAAATTCTCTCCATCATAACTGATGTAGAACCAACCGGCCCTCCGCCAGTCATAATCTGTACGGAATCAAATACTTGGAAACCAGCTATGATATTATATACAAATAGTAAAAAAATTGTAGGTGATATTAATGGTAATGTTATATTAAATAATCTTTGATACCATTTTGCACCGTCAATGTTAGCAGCTTCATAGTACGTAGAATCTATTCCTTTTAATGCTGCCAAGAAAAACAATGCATAATATCCTGTGTCCTTCCATACTGCAACTAATACTATTCCTACCATAGCCCACGAAGGATCACTTAACCATGTAGGCGCCTGTATTCCAATCACCGCAAGAGCTTGATTTATAAATCCAAATTTACCACTTAAAATCCATTTCCATACTACAGCTGCTGCCACCCAAGAAGTAATCACAGGAGTATAAAATATGATTCGGACGATTCCATAACCTTTAAAACTTTTATTTAGAATGAGCCCCATAACGAAAGACGTAACCATTATGAGTGGTATGTACATTATCAAATACTGAATATTGTGCCATAAGGTAGTTAAAAGTTCCCCTTCTTGAAATAGCCTTTTGTAATTGTCCAGTCCAATAAATTTAGTTTCCGTCAACGGCTTCAATATATCGTAATCAAGAAAGCTGTATCCCGCAGATGCAACCATCGCTAAAAGGCAAAATATTAAAAGTCCTATCATTGATGGCAATAAAAAGAGACAGATTGTTACCCATTTTTGTTTTTTATTAGGAACATACACTATTTACACCCCCACCCATATTTGCATTATTTACTCCCCTCAAGAAATTAAATGGTTATGTTCTATAAATTTCGAACCGACTCTCTTTCCACGATTTCTAACGGAATCACTATTTCGGTTTTAGGAAATGTAGAATTTTTAGCTGCAGAAACAATAATTTTAGCAACTGCATTGCCCTTTTCCTTAATATTCTGGCGAATGGTAGTTAACCCTGGGTCACATATCTCTGCCTGATAAATATCATCAAATCCAATAATTGAAATGTCTTCAGGTACACGAAGACCTAGATTACGAAAACCTTTAATCATACCAACAGCTATAATATCGGCGGCTGCAAATGCTGCAGTTATACCAGCATTACCTTGTGCTATCTTTGCTGCCGCTTCAATTCCATACTGATATCCTACATAACCGGTAAATACTAAATTGGGGTCATATGGAATACGTGCTTCTCTTAAGGCATCCTGATATCCAAGAAATCGCATATCAGTTACTCCCGATTCCTTCACTTCACCAGATACAAAGGCGATTCGCTTATGCCCATGTTGTATTAGATGTCTGGTTGCAAGATAACCGCCATAACGGTCATCGGTTCTTACACTATGAAAGAAGTGATCCGTACCATAACAATCTACTAATACCGTAGGTATTCCTATCTGTTTATATTCTTTATTATCTTCCGAAGGATACATTCCTAAAATAATAATCCCATCGAGAGAGCGGTTTTTTGCAATATCAATATAACTTTGATCTGCATTGACTCCGGAAACCAAAAGATGAAACCCTTCCTGCCTTGCTGCATATTCCACTGCACTTAAAAAATCACCATAAAAGGGATTATCAAACATTAACTCTTTTCCTGATTCTGTCTGGGGTATTACAAGACCTATCAAATTGGATTTCGATTTTCCAACAATTCGGGAGGATCCCAGTGTCTTAGCTGCCTGATTTGGAACGTATCCTAATTTCTGAACAGCTGCTAAAACTTTCTCCCTTGTTTCCTTGCTAATTGTCACGGACTTTGTCTCATTGAGGACATATGACACCGTTGCAGCGGAAACTCCTGCTTCACGTGCAACATCTTTAGAATTGATTCTTTTGCTCATTTTAGTTACCTTCTATCTGTATTATTTACTTAACCGCTTAAATAGAATTATATAGTATAATCTTCCATTTGTCAAGCAATTTGCACAACATTTATGTGATATATTAATTATTTTTAGAATATTTGATAATAAACAATATCTTGAATTGTTTTATCGTTTAAATGACTTGTATTACTAATTTTATTATAAGGAAATGACAAAGCAGGGCTAAGTATCAAAGAAACTCAGTCCCTGCTATGATTTAATATTTTTCATCCATATTTAACTGTTTAAGCTCCTGTATAATTAAAAACCATGCACTATCTTTTTCAGTTAGATAAGGCTTTTCAGGATAATCTCTTTCATTTTCTTTACTAGAAGCAGTACTACCATCACTAGATACCTGTGCCCCTTGTCCCCCAACATTTTCAGGCCAGTTTTTCTGATATCCCTCTTTATATACCTGTTTAATATTAATCATTATCCCTTGTTCTGTTTCCTCTTCCATTATACTTATATCAAAGGTATTATAATAATCCATATTATTTTTTATTATTTTAACAGCTGAAGTAGTATATTTAAATGATTCCCGAATCTCCGCAAGCTGTAGTTTATCTAGAAGA
>JAQZAX010000011.1 GCA_029239455.1 Anaerocolumna sp. | reverse complement strand
TACATATGGCCTAAAACCTGTTATTACTGTACCTTTTACAACAGGTACAAAAGATTTCAGTTCCCATTTAGCTCAGGTACAGGCTGCAGAACCTGAAGCAATTATTGGTGCAATGTTCCATACGGAAGGTGCAATCCTACTTCAACAGATTCGTTCTTTAGGAATTGAGTTACCATTCTTTGGAAGCAATGTATTTGGAGATCCAATTACTCTTCAATTAGCTGGAGAAGCTATGAATGACGTTTATAGTGCAGCTCCATGGGTACCAAACACTCCAAACCCAATTGGTGCAGCTTTTGCCAAAAAATATAAGGAATTATATGGAGTTGAATGCGCAAAATCAGCTGCTCAAATCTATGATCATGTAAAAGTAATTTGTGAAGCAATTAAAATAGCGGGTTCAACCGATAGGCAGGCAGTAAGAGATGCTATGCAGACGATTAATCACTACGAAGGTGCAATTACCGTTTATGATATGAGAACCAATGGAGATTGCGGCCGTGGTGGATTAATTGTACAAATTAAAGATTTAGTTCCAACCATTATTGAAGAACTTTATTCTGAGAAGGTTATTAAGTAATTTGACAAAATAAACAACGTCACGGAATGCCCCTTGACATTCCGTGACATTAATACAAGTGTAATCCAAGTGGAAGACACTGTTGCAAAAGGAGAATAGTATGAATCTGCAGTTATTAATTTCAGGTACATCAATGGGATTTGTATACGGTTTAATTGCAATGGGTATGGTTTTAATATTTCGCTCTGTTGGCATTATGAATTTCGCACAAGGTGAATTCCTTATGTTTGGCGGTTATATTTGCTACATGTTTAATCGAATATTTAATATTCCCATTGGCATATCTTTAATTTTATCATCTTTAATTATGGGAGTTGTAGGGGCTATCTTTATGAGAACAGCCTACTGGCCGCTTAGGAAAGCACAGTCAAAAGCAATCATAGTAAGTGCAATGGGAGCTTCTATTGTACTTAAGGAAGGTGCCAGAATTATCTGGGGTTCCATTCCTGTTTCTATGGATAAGGTCGCAGATGGAACTGCTAAAGTTAGCACTGCAAGTATTCAGTGGCAATATGTAGCAATAATTGTAATTGCAGCATTTTTAATGGCTTTAGTTTATATATTACTTGAGAAAACATTTATTGGTCACATTATGCAGGCAACTGCTCAAGATCAGTATATGGCATCACTAATAGGGATTCCAGTTATTGTTTCCATCGGTTTAACCTTTGCATTAAGTGCAATGATTACAGGTGTTGGCGGTGGACTTTTGGCACCAATTTTCTTCCTTAATAATACCATGGGTATGACTTCAGGTGCTAAGGCTTTTGCAGCTATCGTTATTGGTGGATTTGGAAGCGTACCGGGGGCTATTATCGGTGGATTGATTGTAGGGTTAGTAGAAGCATTTGGCGGTGCATATATTTCGACTACATATCAGTTGGTATTAATCTATATTGTATTGGTATTGGTGCTTATGGTTCGCCCTCAAGGCATTTTTGGTGACAGAATACAGGAGAAAGCGTAGGTAAAGAGCATGAAAGAGCGTTTTAAATCAATTCGTTTGACGAATGTGGTTATTGTAGCAGCGATTTTTCTGCTATGTATGTTGATTCCTTCTCAGACATCTAGTTATATGCTGCGTGTCCTTAATATTGCCATGATTACATATCTTTGTGTACTAAGTGTGTATGTATTATTAGGAATGTGCGGACAGAATTCTTTTGCTCAAGCTGGTTTGTGGGGCATAGGAGCTTATATTACAGCCAATGTGGTTATGAAGCTAGGATACTCTTCTATTACAGCATTTATTATTAGCGTAATTGGAACTGCTTTGTTTACATTTGTAATAGGATTTGCGTTTTTCAGATTAAGAATGTATTATTTTACTTTCGCAACCGTAGGATTAATGACGATTCTTAACGGATTGTTTATGAATTGGAAAGAAGCAACGGGCGGTGCCCTAGGAATCTCAAACATTCCTGAATTTAGAGTAGGCGGTTTTGTTGCAAATACAGAGACAAGCAAATATTTTGTGATATTAGCTACTGTTGTATTAATTAGTTTATCATTGAAGTTTTTATTTCACTCTCCGCTAGGCCGTTCCTTTATGGCAATTCGTGATAATGAGATAGCTGCTAACTGCTTGGGAATTAATAGTTTATTAACAAAAAGTATAGCATTTGCAATTTCAGGTGCTTTATGTGGAGCAGCAGGTGCATTATATGCATTTCTTTCGGGATATTTAAGCTATCAAAGCTTTACATATCAACAATCCACTATGTATCTGATAATGATTATGCTTGGTGGTACCATATCTCCAGTCGGAGCAGTAATCGGTACCTTAATCATCTCATTACTTCAGGAATGGGTAAGACCTTTACAAAATTATATGCAGTTAATTTACGGTGCTGGTATCATGATTCTTATGATAGTACAACCGGAAGGAATTTTGGGAGGAGGTAAGGTAATTTATGACAAGTACATTAAACCCAAAAAAACCAGTACTAAAAATGGATAATGTCTGCAAAAATTTTGGTGGCGTTATCGCCGCTGATAAGATTGCATTAGAATTATATGGAGGAGAAATATTTGGTCTGATTGGACCAAACGGTGCAGGAAAAACAACACTGTTAAATCTTATCACTGGAATCTACCAATCAGATGACGGGGAAATGTTTTTACTTGATAAAAATATCACTAAAGTTCCGACTCATAGAAGAGCAAGATTAGGAATTGCCCGTACTTTTCAACATCCTAGACTTTTGAACCGTTGTGATATTAAAACTAATATTTTAATGGGTTCTGACTTAGCCAATAAGCGTAAGATAAAAGGTGGTAAATTAGAAGAGGATATGAACATGTTACTAAAATGTGCAGGTCTTCAAAATGTAAACCTTTCGGATTCTATCGAAAAGCTTTCTTATGGACAACAAAAGATGCTTGAGATTGTAAGAGCATTATTATGTGAGCCAGCGGTTCTTTTATTAGATGAACCGGCAGCAGGATTAAATACGAAAGAAATGGATTACATTGTTGCATTAATTAAGGTTGCAGTTCAAAAGGATATTGCCGTGTTATTAATCGAACATGCAATGGATCTGGTTATGGGTATTTGTGACAGATTGACTGTTTTAAATTTTGGACATCAGATTGCTACAGGAACACCAACAGAAATACAGTCAAACGAAGAAGTTATCAAAGCTTATCTAGGAGGTAGCTGCAATGTTAAAAGTTAATAATTTAGTAGCAAATTATGGCCGTATTGAAGCACTTCACGGTGTAAGTCTGGAGGTAGGAAGTAATGAAATCGTTGCGCTAATTGGAAGTAATGGTGCTGGTAAAACGACCCTTTTAAACTCTATTTCCGGACATGTATCAGTAAATGGAAAAGTTGAATTTGACGGCGAAGAGATTACGAAGTTAAAGGCGCATAATATCTCAAGAAAACGACTTCTTCAGGTTCCAGAAGGCAGACATGTTTTTCCGGGGTTATCGGTTGAACAAAATTTATTGGTTGGTACAGTAATTGATTCAGGAATCCGCATAGTAAGTGGTAATTATAAAGAAGATCTAGAGATGATTTATCATACTTTTCCTCGTCTAAAAGAGAGGAGAAAACAGCTGGCCTGGAGTTTAAGTGGTGGTGAACAACAGATGCTTGCAATTGGTAGGGCACTTATGGGACATCCAAAACTTTTAATGTTGGATGAACCGTCTATGGGTCTTGCACCAATTATTATTTCAGAATTATTTGAAAAAATTGTTGAAATCAACAAATCAGGGACACCGGTGTTACTCGTGGAACAAAATGCATCACTTGCTTTGTGTGTATCGAACCGTGCATATATCATTGAACGGGGTAAACTTACTCTATCTGGCGATTCCAAAGAATTAATGAAGGACCCTAGAGTATGTGAGGCTTATCTTGGTAAGGCAAAATAGTTTTATTAAAACTGCTAAAAACAATCCTAATATGATTCTAATTGGCAGTGCAATCTCGGTAAATAAAGTAGGGAACGCTATTAAAGAATTAGGTAATGAGCGAGTGATGTTTGGCTCCGATACGCCATTTGCAGAGGCTAAGGCAGTTCTTACGCAGTATAGAAGGATGCTGAGGCAATTCGATGAGAAAACGATGGAATTGGTTTTAGGAGGCAATGCTAAGAGGATATTTACAAGGAAATTATAATGTAGAGGGTGGTTAATATTAAATATTTAGTTGGCATTGATAATGGAGGAACCTTCTCAAAAGCAGCAATCTTTGACGAATTTGGCAAACAGATTGCTATGATGAGTATTCCGACAACTGTCATTATACCAAAATCCGGCTATACAGAGAGAGATATGGAAGAACTATGGGCTGTGAATGCGAAAGCAGTCAGAGGCGCCATAGAAAAAAGTAGAATTCACCCTTCTGAAATTGTGGGCGTGTCCTTTTCAGGACATGGAAAAGGCTTGTATTTGGTAGGAGAGAATGGAGAAACTATCTACAACGGAATTATCTCTACGGATACGAGAGCATGGGAATATGTTTCTAAATGGAATAAGGATGGAACGAAAGAAAAAGTATTCCAAAAGACTTTTCAAGATATACTTGCCTGCCAGCCAGTTAGTCTATTAGCTTGGCTTAAAGAACACAATCCGGAAGTTTTATATAAGACGAAATATATATTCGCAGTAAAAGATTATATACGTTTCAAACTAACGGGAGAGGCCTATGCTGATTATAGTGATTTTACTGGAGCAAATCTTGTGAATCTACATACAGGAGCCTATGACATAGAACTATTAGAGTATTTTGGTCTGGAGGAGATTATTAATTTCCTTCCTCCGTTAAAGAATTCTTCCGATATATGTGGGTATGTTACGAAAACAGCCAGTGAATTAACTTTGCTGCCGGAAGGAATTCCAGTTGCAGCAGGTATGTTTGATGTCAATGCGTGTGGTATTGCAGCGGGATTAGCAGATGAGGAGCAAATGTGTATGATTGCTGGAACATGGAGTATTAATGAGTTTATTGCAAAAGAACCAGTAGCCAATGGTTCTGTATCTTTGAATTCCATGTTCTGCATTCCAGGTTATTATTTGATAGAAGAAAGCAGTCCCACTTCTGCTGGAAATTTAGAATGGTTTATTCGCAACCTTATGTCCATGGAGAAAGAAAAAGCCGAAGAAGACGGAGAATCTGTGTACACAATTGCAAACAACTTAATAGAACAGATACCTCCTTCAGAGAATACTATTATTTTTCTTCCTTTTTTAAATGGTTGTAATGAAGATGCTTTGGCGAAAGGAACTTTTATAGGGTTAACAGTATTTCACAAAAAACAGCACATGCTACGAGCTGTGTATGAGGGAATTGTTTTTTCTCATATGACCCATATTAATAAATTGCTAAAAAATCATAAAACTCCAGTAAGTATTCGACTTGCTGGTGGTGCAGCGAAATCAGATGTATGGGTTCAGATTTTTGCAGATGCTCTTCAGATTCCCATTGATGTAATTGAAGATAAAGAATTAGGTGCACAGGGTGCTGCAATGGCGGCAGGTATTGCGGCTGGACTTTATAAGGATTATAAAGAAGCAATTGATAAAACTGTAAAGATTACAAAGACAATTTATCCAAGAGCAGAATATAAAGAAGTTTATAAGGAAAAGTATGCATGCTATAGGGCTGTTATTCATTCGTTAAGCAATGTATGGGATTATTTTAAGAATTAATGACCTGTTTTGGTAGTAAAAACTTGGATGATATTAAGGAAGCAGAGGATAAGCAGATTGAAAGCATATACGTTAGGTTTATATGAAAAATCCATGCCTGCCCAGTTATCTTGGAAAGAGAAACTTATTGCGGCAAAAGAGGCTGGGTTTGATTTCATAGAAATCAGCATTGATGAAACAGAGGCAAAGCTTGCAAGACTTGATATGAGTAAGGAAGAACGGTTTGAACTGGTAAAAACCATGTATGAAGTTGGTATACCTATTGGGACTATGTGCTTAAGTGGACATAGAAAGTACCCTCTTGGAAGTAATGATCCATTTATACGTAACAAAGGAATGAGTATCATGGAGGAGGCAATTTCCCTTGCGCAAGATTTAGGAATACGAATTATTCAATTAGCGGGATACGATGTATACTATGAAGAATCAACGAAAGAAACGGCTGCCTATTTTTTAAAAAATCTTAATAAAGCAGTTCTAATGGCTGCAAGTGCAGGGGTCTTATTAGGATTTGAGACCATGGAAACAGAATTTATGAATACAGTGGAAAAGGCCATGAATTATGTGAATATGGTAAACTCAACCTATTTAAATGTTTATCCAGATGCCGGTAATGTTACCAATGCGGCGCTATTCTATAATAAAGATGTATTAAAAGATTTGCAGTGCGGAACTGGACACATGGTTGCTATGCATTTAAAAGAAACTGTTCCAGGAAAATTCAGAGAGATTCCTTTTGGAACCGGACATGTAGATTTTGAAAATATGATTTTAAAAGCATGGGAATGTGGGATACGAAAATATGTAACAGAGTTTTGGTATACAGGTAACGAAAACTGGAGGGAAGACCTCTATGATGCTAATCAGAGGATGACTAAAATTCTAGATATAAACCTGTAATGGAGAAAGGAGCACTATGCTAGAAGAATTAAAAAAACTTGTTTATGAGGCAAATATGGAACTGCCGTTAAGGAAACTAGTTACATATACTTGGGGGAATGTAAGCGGTTTTGATAAAACAACCGGCTATTTAGTCATTAAACCAAGTGGTATTGATTATGAAATGTTAACTCCAGATGACATGGTGGTTATAGATCTTGATGGCAATCAGATAGAAGGTAAGTATCGACCATCTTCTGATACACCAACTCACATAGAGATTTATAAAGCATATAAAGATATAGGAATAGGTGGTATTGTACATACACATTCACAATGGGCTACACAATGGGCTCAGGCAGGTAGAAGCATTCCTAATTATGGAACTACTCAGGCGGACTACTTTTATGGAGATATCCCCTGTGCCAGAAGCTTAACAGCAGAAGAAATTGAAGGGGAATATGAAAAGAATACTGGACTTGTGATTATTGAAACATTAGGCTCACATAATCCATTGCATGTTCCGGGAATTCTTTGCACAAACCATGGCCCTTTTACTTGGGGAAAAGATGCAGCAGAAGCTGTTCATAATTCTGTAGTTTTAGAAGAGGTTGCTAAAATGGCTTTTTTTACGGAGCAAATGAATCCAAATGTAAAGAGAACACCAGAAGTTTTACTGGACAAACATTTTCTTAGAAAGCATGGCGAGGGTGCATACTACGGTCAAGATAAGTAATTTAACTTATGGAAGAATATAATTACGTTTAGGAGAGATATGACATGAAAATTTTAAATTTTGGTTCCCTTAATTATGATTACGTTTATTCATTAGAGCATATTGTGTCTCCTGGTGAGACTATTTCTTCCGTAGGATTAGAAATCTTTACCGGCGGTAAGGGGTTAAACCAGTCAATTGCACTGGCTAAGGCAGGAGTGAAAGTTTACCATGGGGGCCAGGTTGGTGAAGATGGCCAATTGTTGATGGAACGTTGCAGAGAATTTGGTGTTGAATGCTCCCATGTTAATATGGTGGATGGAAAAAGTGGCCATGCTATAATTCAAGTTGACCAAAATGGACAAAACTCTATTATTCTTTATGGAGGAAGTAATCAAAAGATACAGAAAGAATTTATTCATGGTGTATTAGCCGATTTTGGTATGGGTGATTATATACTCCTTCAGAATGAAATTAATAATATAAGTTATATTATTGATAAAGCTTATGAAAAGGGAATGAATATTATCCTAAACCCATCTCCTTTTAATCACCGCATAATGGAATGCGATTTGAAAAAGATAAGCATCTTCCTATTAAACGAAATTGAAGGGGAACAACTCACTTGTGAGTCAAGTCCTGAGAATATACTTGTGAAAATGATTGAAATGTTTCCTGATGCCAAAATTGTATTAACATTAGGAGGAAAAGGATCTCTTTACGGCGATAAAAATCATACCTATAGCCAAGACATTTATCCTGTTAAAGTTGTTGATACCACTGCTGCAGGAGATACCTTTACAGGATTTTTTATTGCATCTTTATTAAAAAATAAGGGAGTAAAAGAAGCACTTATCCTTGCAGCAAAAGCCTCCGCCATGGCAGTAGGAAAAAAGGGTGCGGTGGATTCCATACCATATTATAATGAAGTTATAAATGTGAAGTAAATAGTTGAATTTAAGCATAACAAAATAGGATCATAAAATAGTCTCTATATATAAGCAAGACATTACTATTGCTTTATCTTTTGTAGTATAGTATATTATATATGCATAATGTGGGCATATATAATGCTGATAAACTTTGTGTAACATGCTATTGTATTTAGGAATGTGACATATAGACTATATTTAACCATGCAAGGAGGAATATAAGTATGAAATTCTTTATTGATACTGCCAACGTGGAAGACATTAAAAAAGCTAATAATATGGGTATCATATGTGGTGTAACTACAAACCCGTCATTAATAGCAAAAGAAGGAAAAGATTTTAATGAAGTAATTAAGGAAATTGCTTCTATCGTAGAAGGTCCAATTAGTGGGGAAGTTAAGGCGACTACTACAGATGCAGAGGGTATGATTGAAGAAGGACGAGAAATAGCGAAGATTCATCCTAATATGGTTGTCAAAATTCCCATGACGGTAGAAGGATTAAAAGCAGTAAAGGTTTTAACTGCGGAAGGAATAAAGACAAATGTTACATTAATCTTTAATCCGAATCAAGCATTACTGGCTGCCAGAGCAGGCGCCACTTATGTTTCACCATTTTTAGGAAGATTAGATGATATCTCTACCAATGGTGTTGATTTAATAAGAACCATAGTAGATATCTTTAATAATTATAATATTGAAACAGAAATTATTGCAGCAAGCATAAGAAATCCTATTCATGTTACAGATTGTGCACTTGCCGGTGCAGACATTGCAACTGTTCCATATAGTGTTTTAGAACAGTGTACGAAACATCCATTAACTGATCAGGGAATAGAAAAATTTCAAAAAGATTATTTAGCCGTTTTTGGAAAATAATAATTATATAATATATATTTCTTAGGAGGAACAAAATGAGCAACATTGATGAAATGTCTGTGAATGCCATTCGAGTTTTAGCGGCTGATGCAGTACAAAAAGCTAATTCAGGACATCCTGGACTACCCCTAGGTTCTGCAGCTATGGCATATGAGCTGTGGACGAAACACATGAAGCATAATCCTAAAAATCCAAAATGGGCTAACCGTGACAGATTTGTATTATCTGGCGGACATGGTTCAACCCTATTATACTCCTTATTACATTTATTTGGATATGGGTTGACTGTTGAGGATTTAAAACAGTTTCGTCAATTGGATTCCTTGACACCCGGGCATCCTGAATATGGACATACTGTGGGAGTAGAAGCTACAACTGGTCCACTGGGAGCTGGTATGGCGATGGCTGTGGGTATGGCTATGGCAGAAGAGCACTTGGCATCCAAATTCAACAAGGAAGGTTTTCCTATTGTAGACCATTACACATTTGTTCTTGGTGGAGACGGCTGTATGATGGAAGGTATTTCATCAGAGGCATTTTCATTAGCAGGAACACTTGCATTAAATAAATTAATCGTTCTTTATGATTCCAATAAGATTTCTATTGAGGGAGATACTGATATTGCTTTTACTGAGAATGTTAAAATGCGCTTTGAAGCATTTGGTTTCCAGACACTAGTTGTTGAAGATGGTAATAATCTGGAAGAGATCGGTGCAGCAATTGAGGCAGCAAAAGCGGATAAAACGAGACCTTCCATGATTACGGTTAAGACAAAGATAGGATATGGATGTCCTGCAAAAGAGGGTAAGGCAAGTGCACATGGAGAGCCTTTGGGAGCTGAAAATGTAATTGCCCTAAAAGAAAACTTAGGTTGGCCAACACAGGAAGCCTTCTATGTTCCTGATGAAGTATATGCAAATTATAAAAAGATTGCTGATGATAATGCAAAAGTGGAAGAGGAATGGAGCACACTATTTGGAAAGTATTGTGAAACATATCCTGATATGAAAGAACTTTGGGATAAGCATCATGATCAAAATATAGGGAAAGAACTTATTGATAATGAAGAGTTCTGGGCATTTCCAGATAAGGCGGATGCAACAAGAAATCTCTCAGGTATGGTTATTAACCGCTTAAAGGACTTAGTGCCTAGCCTTTTTGGAGGTTCTGCAGACCTTGCTCCATCTACTAAGACTTACATGAATGGAGAAGGGGACTTCTCAAAAGATAATTATACAGGACGTAATCTACATTTTGGCGTAAGAGAACTTGCAATGGCTGGTATCGGGAATGGTTTAGCACTTCATGGAGGGTTAAGACCCTATGTATCAACATTCTTTGTATTTAGTGATTATGTTAAACCAATGGCAAGATTATCATCTTTAATGGGAATTCCGCTAACTTATGTATTAACTCACGATAGTATTGGAGTTGGTGAAGATGGACCTACCCATGAGCCAATTGAGCAATTAGCTATGCTAAGATCCATGCCAAACTTTACGGTGTATAGACCGGCAGATGCTACTGAAACAATTGCAGGTTGGTACTATGCTATTACTTCAACTTCAAAGCCAACAGCACTAGTGCTTACTCGTCAAAACCTGCCACAGCTTCCTGGTTCTTCTAAGGATGCATTAAAAGGCGGATATACTATAGATGATTCATCAAAAGCTACTCCGGATGCCATTATTTTAGCAAGTGGATCAGAAGTTGAACTTGCAGTAAATGCAAAGGTAGAATTAGCAAAAGAAGGTATCGATGTAAGAGTTGTAAGTATGCCTTCTGTTGACATATTTGAAGAACAATCCGAAGAATACAAGGAGAGCATTTTACCAAAGAACGTAAGAGCAAGAGTTGCAGTAGAAGCAGCTACAGACTTTGGTTGGGGTAAATATGTTGGCCTTGATGGAGCGTATGTAACTATGAAAGGTTTTGGCGCTTCTGCACCTGCAGGCGAGTTATTTAAAAAATTTGGATTTACCGTGGAAAATGTTGTATCAACTGTAAAATCACTGTTATAATTTTAAACATTAGTAAAAAGATTTGAGGGTAAGGCAGCCAAATGAATATATATACGGCGGTATTCATCAAACAACAAAAACTTGGCATGGGAATTTGACCCTCAAATCATAAAATGAATATACAAGAAAAAGTTATCCTGGTACATTTTGGTACCAAGATAACTTTTTCTTATATTGATAGTGAATACCTAAACCTCTGCGCGGGTAATATTTGATAAATATCGATATACAGTTGCTTCAGAGCAATTTAAATGGGAAGCTACAGCAGGTATACTTCCTTTCATTAAAAAAAGACCAGTTTTATTTAAATCTTTTATAAAATTAATCCGTTCCTGTTTGTTCAAACGACTAGGAACAATGGAAAGCTGTTTGCTATGATGCATGATAATATTCTCGATAGAGGCTGATAAATCATTACTGAAGTTTTCAGCAGGAAGCCCAGGTTCCGTATCTTCACTTTTGGGAATTAACTCCACAGAGGAAACGCTGGTTCCACTAAGAGCCATTATTTGCTCGCACAGTTTTATATAGTTACCCATATCAATATTTATACACAACATTCCTAATAATTCATCCCCATCTTTAATAAAAAAACTGGAAGATCTTAGAACTCTATTTCCAGAGGACATCCCTGTATAGTTTACCAAATAATCCTTAGTCTTATATTCGCCAGACTGTATAATCTGCAATGCTAAGTCAGTAATCGGAGCTCCTGCCTCCCTTTGCGTAACATGGCCATTGGCTAATTTTGTAATGCAATTAATTCCACTACGTAAATCAAGTAAAGCAATTTCATAATTAGAACTTAGTACGTGACTTAAAAAGTCAATCAAACTATGAAATTGTTGAAAAATGTCAGACAATTCTTGCCCTCCTTTTCTTGTGTAAGATTTTGTGTTGTTGCTTTTTTACAATATAGCATAGATAAATGACGAAATCAATAAAAAAATGCTGAAATATTATTAAACTGAGAAAAAATTATCAAAATGTATTGACAAATAAAAATAAGCTGTGTATATTTGATGCATGTAAAGTAAAGGCGCTCAACATTTCCTAGGAATGTTTCAAGTCTTTACTTTTTTTTATAATCAAGTATATGGAGGAATGGAAGATGGCAATTAAAAATGTATCTACAGTGTATGATGAGAAAGTTAGTATTAAAAGGGCAGCGATCGAGCATAGGGCAACCTGGATGGGACTTACTTACAAGGAAATGGACAAAGCAGGCATTGAGGCAGAAACTATCACCAGAGCTGCCATTACTGAGACTGGTTTAATTCATGGAGAAGGGATTAAAGCTACCTGCGAGGATCCAACGGATGTAACACAGTTCGCTGCAAATTTTGTTGATGATGTAACTAAGAGCTCCTTTCAAATGGACATAACAGAATGTACAAAAGATGAGCTCAAAATTGAATTTCATTATTGTCCACTAATTAGCGCGTGGAAAAAATTAGGATTTGATGATGAAATATGTGTAACATTATGTGATATGGCTATGGATGGGGACAGAGGAATAGCAAAATCAATGGGTCTTACATTTGAATTAACCGACACAATTGCAAAAGGTTGTGATGTATGTAAATTGCATTTTCATAAATAAGTCAATTTACTAGTTAACAAGGAAATTAGATCGAAAGAATGAATAAATAATACTACATAAAGAAAATAAAAATTAATTAAGTAACTAATTGACGGAAAGAGAAGGAATCGCACAAAGAATTATTCCAAATTCCACCGTTGATTAAATAATAGATAATTCTATCATTTTTGTTTATGGTGGAATATTTATCAAGAAAGTAGAGGAGAAAGCATATGAAAAAGAATTTTGTTAAAAAAGTTACTGCAGTATTATTAGCAGGAACAATGGTAGCTTCATTGGTAGCTTGTGGATCAACCAGTGAATCCGGTAATTCAGCTACAGAAACAACAGCGGTAGTAGACGGTACATCTAAGGGAACTATTAAACTCGGTTTGGTTGCACCATTAACAGGGGTACATGCTGAATACGGACAAGGATTTCAGGCAGCTACTAAAATTGCTGCAGATGAGATTAATGCTGCCGGTGGTGCTAATGGTTATCAACTTGAAATTGAAGTAAAAGATTCTGCGGCAGATCCAAAGACAAGTGCTGATATTGTAACTCAGTTCTGTGAAGATAAGGATATCAAAGCAATTATCGGTGACTTTACAAGTAGTGCATGTATGGCAGATGCACCTATCGTAGATCAATATCAAACAGTATTACTTTCCCCAACTGCTTCTAATCCAGACTATGCACCAATGAGCGAATACTGTTTCTCAGTTATGTATAATCAGTCAAATATGGCTCCATGGGTTGGTAAATCCGTTATTGGTAAGTATATGGGTGTAAAGAGTGTTGCAGTTATGTATTTAAATACTGACTGGGGTATCAGTACCAATGAGTATTTATTAAAAGGTTTAGAGGAAGCAGGAGTTGAGGTTCTTGCAGATGAAACTTATGAAGAAAATGAAACAGATTTTAGCTCAGTAATAGCAAAATTAAAGGCATCAAATGCAGAAGCAGTTTGTATCCTTGACCAGGGTAATGTTCCAACAATTATTAACCAGATTAAATCCTCTGGTTGGAATCCATTGCTTGTAACTCAGGGACCTGGTGCATCTCAGCAATTACTTAATCTTTGTGGAGAAAATGCAGAAGACTTAATTATCACTGACTCATCCTATATTACAGAGGATAATCCTGCAACAAAAGATTTTTATCAGAAATTCTATGCAATTAATCAGTGTGCTCCAACAGATCATTCTCTTTGCGCATACAATACCGTTCAAATGTTGGCAAAAGCAATTGTATCCATTGGAGATGGTGAAGTTACAAGAGAATCAATTAAAGATGCGCTTAAGACAACATCCTATGATGGTATGGCTGGTACAGTTCAATTTGATGAAAACGGCGGTGGTGTACGTCAATTCCTAATTCTTGGTGTTGAAGATGGTAAGTATGTTGTAAAAGAAGATTATGGATTTGAATAAATAATAATTAAGTATTCAATGAATAAGATACAATAAATTATCTGCAAATTTACTATAAACAATATTAAAAGAGTGAATGGGCACTGAATCAAAATTATTATTCAGTGTCCATTTTCTATAAAGGAGACATACCTATGTTATCACAATACATTATTAGCCAGGTGGTAAATGGACTTTGCCAGGGCTTTATATATGCATTAATCGCATTGGGCTTTGCGGTTATTGTTGGTATAGTAGGCTTAGCAACATTTACACATGGTGAAATTATTATGATTGGTGCGTATGCATCATACTATATCTTTCTAGCTTGCGGTCATAATCTTATTTTGGGGTTACTTGCAAGCTTTAGTGCTTCCTGGATTGTTGGTATTATCATATATAAGCTATGCTATGAACGCTTTTTGGAAGCACCAGAACATATTTCTTTAATTTGTACCATTGGTTTTAGCATGTTACTAAAAAACCTAGCGCAGATAGTTTTTGGAGCAGAGAAAAAGCCAATGTTAAATGTTATTGAAAATCAGATATATAAATTTGGACCGGTTGAAATAAGTAAAGTACAATTTGTAATCATGGGTACGGTTATTGTTTTAAGTACCACAATGATGATTATATTTAATAAAACAAAATGGGGAATTGCACTCCGCAGCGTAAGCCAGAATAGAGAAGCAGCTGCACTTGTAGGAATCAATGTGAAACAGACCTCCATGATTGGTAATTGTATCGGTTGTGCTATGGCAGGAGTAGCCGGAATGTTAATTGGTATTTATTATCAGTCAATCAGCCCTACCATGGGTGCAACTCTTAGTATGAAAGCATTCTCAGCGGCAACTTTAGGCGGACTTACCAGTGTACCGCTATCATCACTTGGCGGCGTAGTTTTAGGACTTATTGAAAACTTAGGTATTTCAATATCGACGGCCAGCTTTAGAGATGTATTCTCATTTGGTTTCCTTATTATCATGCTAATATTTAAACCTACAGGATTTGTTAAGCGGAAAGGAGCTAGACCATAATGATGGATAAATTAAAAGGATTTTACGTAAAAAATAAGATTCCGGTATGGGTTGTACTAATGGTTCTGCTAGTTACAATGCCTCTCTATGTGAGTGCCGGTAATATGAGAATTGTTTGCCGTATTATGCTCTATATCATACTTGCAGGCGGTTTAAATGTCATTAGCGGATATTGCGGTCAGCTGTGTTTTGGAATTGCAGGATTTTATTGTGTTGGATCCTATGTGCAGGCAATCCTTATGAAAACATATAATGTTAGCTACTGGTTAGCCTTACTTCCATCTGGAATTGTTGCAGCACTGATTGGCGCAGTAGTTGCACTTCCTGCACTCAGAATGAAAGGTATATTCCTCGGAATGATTACCATTGGATTTTCTGAGCTTATGAGATTAATTGCACTAAACTGGACTCCTGTTACCGGAGGAGCTATGGGTTTTAAAGGAATAATGGCACCAACATTTTTTGGAATTAAAATGGGAGGTGCTTCAAAATACTATTATATTTTCTTATTTGTTGTAATTGCTTATATGTTCTGCACAAATCGGGTTATTAAATCCAGAGTAGGACGTGCATGGATGTCTATTCGTGAGGATGAATTGGCTGCCAGATCCCTAGGTGTAGATGCAAAAAAATATAAAATACTAAACTTTATGTATGGTTCCTTTTGGGCAGGTATCGCAGGTGCAATATTTGTGGCATATTCCACCTATGTAGATTCTACCTATTTTACACTGGATGAAGGTTTTAATGTACTTGGTATGTTAATTATCGGAGGTCAGGGAACACTGGTAGGCCCTATTGTTGGATCTTTTGTTGCGCAGGTTTTAACAGAATCCTTAAGATTTATTAATGTATGGCGTTATGTGGTGTATGCTGCACTAATCATTTTAATGATGTGGGTAAGACCTCAAGGACTGATTGGTGCTTCGGGAAGTATTCTTGCAGGCAGTAAAGCAGGGAAAAAGAAGACGAAAAAGGCTGAGAAAATAGTAAAATCGGAAGGAAAGGAGGCATAAGCCATGGCAGCATTATTAGAAGCAAAAGGTGTTAGTAAGATTTTTGGCGGACTTGTTGCAGTTGATAACGTAGATATGACCGTTAACAAAGGTGATATTTTTGGAATTATTGGTCCAAATGGAGCTGGAAAAACTACATTTTTTAATATATGTACGGGTTTTTATACTCCTTCTCAGGGTGCTATTTATCTTGAAGGACAAAAGATTTCAGGTTTACCTTGTGATCAAATTGCAAAAAAGGGAATTGCAAGAACTTTTCAAAATATTCAGTTATTTAAATACATGAGTGTTTTAGATAATGTTAAAATTGGATTTCATATTAATACCAGGACAAATTTATTTGATGCCATTGTACATAGTAAAACCTACAAAAATGATGAAAAAATAATAAAAGAGAAAGGTTACGCAATTCTTGAAGAAGTAGGACTTAGTAAATACGCAGATACTATGGCAGGAAATCTTCCATATGGAGTACAAAGAAAAGTTGAAATTGCAAGAGCACTTGCTCTTGAACCAAAGATATTACTATTAGATGAACCGGCTGCTGGAATGAATCCCAATGAAACAGATTCATTGATGCAATTTATGCTTATGTTAAAAGAGAAAGGACATACCATTACTGTTATTGAACATGACATGAAGTTTGTTATGAATTCCTGTAATCATATCTTAGTATTAAATTTCGGTCAGAAAATATGTGAAGGTACTCCTGATGCTGTAAAGAATAATGAGCAGGTTAAGGAAGCTTATTTCGGTAAAGGAATTATTGCTGCAAGGGGGACGAATTAATGTTAAAAGTAGAAAATCTTGTAGTTAACTATGGATATATCAGTGCTTTAAGAGGTATTAGCTTTGAAGTAAAAGAGGGTGAGATTATTACCCTAATAGGCGCAAATGGTGCCGGAAAAACAACAACGCTGGTTTCTGTTTCCAATCTTATTAAGAAGGAATCCGGCAAGGTTATATTTAAAAGCCAGGATATTACACAGACGCCTCCCCATAAGATTGTAAAAATGGGTATGTGTCATGTACCCGAGGGAAGAAAGATATTTCCTGAGTTAACTGTTTATGAAAATATGATATCCGGTACTTTTGGCAACCCAGCACTTTCGAAAGAAAAAATCAACCAGCTGATAGAAAAACAATTCACCTTATTTCCCAGACTAAAAGAACGTAGAAATCAGGCGGGTGGTACACTTTCCGGTGGAGAACAACAAATGCTTGCAATTGCAAGAGGCCTGATGATGGATCCAGATATTATTATGTTAGATGAACCATCTCTTGGGCTTGCACCTATTATTGTAGAAGAAATTTTTGAATTAATACTAAGAATACGAGAAAACGGTAAGACAATTCTATTAATTGAACAAAATGCGTCCATGTCACTTAGTATTGCAGACAGAGGCTATGTTCTTGAGAATGGTGTAGTTACATTAACCGGAACGGGAAAAGAACTTCTTGTTAATGAAGAAGTTAAAAAAGCTTACTTAGGAGCATAAAATCATGAATTTAGGTTTGACAGATAAAGTGGCAGTTATCATGGGAGCCAGTAAAGGAATTGGATTTGCAGTTGCAAAAGAGTTTTTAAAAGAAGGATGCAAAGTAGCTATTACAGCAAGACATGAAAATGAATTAGTACTGGCAGCAAAAGAACTCTCTGAATATGGTGAAGTATACTATGAAGCATTAGACGCTACAAAAGATGATATGGTATACAGTTTTGCAAAACATGTCTATGAGAAATTTGGATACATTCATAGTTGGATTAACAATGTTGGTGCAACAGGAACAAAAGCAGGAGAAGAATATACGGATCAGGAAATTAATTATGTCACTGATATTTGCTTTAAGTCTGCAGTTTATGGATGTCAGGCGGCATTTAGGTACATGAAAAACCAGGGAGGATCCATAGTAAATATCAGTTCCTTGTCTGCAAGATGCCCTTCTGCCGGAAGAAGTACATTATACGGACCGATGAAAGCTGCCATAGTCAATTTAACAAATACCATGGCTGGTGAATACTGTGCATATGGAGTGAGAGTGGTGTGTGTAATGCCTGGTTTTACTTTAACTCCTTTGGCAAGAGAAAACATTTCACAGGAAGAATTGGATTTTAATAAGAATGGAACCTTATTAAGAAAACTGGCTGAACCTGAAGATATTGCAAAACCGGTTGTATTTTTAGCAAGTGATGCAGCTTCTTACATAACTGCCACAACCCTTGAGGTTTCCGGAGGAAGAAGTGTTACCTTAAATCCCTCCTATTCGTATGATAAAAAGCAGAATTTAAGCTGATTAAGAGAGGAAAATTTTGAAAATTAAGAACAAAAATATTAGCAATTTCTATGCAATGCTTACGATTTTATTATGGTCCGCCGTATTTGTTTTCACAAAGATACTGCTGATAAAATTTAATAGTAGTGAAGTTGGATTTATTCGTTATTTTTTTGCATCAGCAGCTTTAATCATAGTTGTAATAATAAAAAAAATACCCTTACCGGCTGTAAAAGATTTTCCTATGTTTATTATAGGGGGAGCTACTGGCTTTGTAATATATGTTTATACCTTTAATAATGCGGCTGCACTTATGAACAGCGGAACTTGCAGCCTTATTATTACAACAGCACCGATTATTACTGCTTTTCTTGCAAGTTTTGTGTATAAGGAAAAAGTATCAATTGCCGGATGGATTACAATTTTACTTCAATTTTCAGGAATTATTATTATGACAACATGGAATAAGGACATTTCCATAAACCAAGGGATTATCTGGATGTTGCTGGCATCGGGGTCCCTAAGTATTTACAATATAATACAAAGATACTTATCAAAAAAAGGATATGCTGCAATTCAAATTGCTGCCTATTGTATATTTTCTGGTACCATACTTTTAGGATTTAACGCACCTGAAATCATTAAGAAATTTAGTGCTTTTGGTCGGAAAGAGTTAATAGCTGCTATCTATTTAGGCGTTCTTGCGGGTGCTCTTGCTTATTTTTCCTGGTCAAAGGCCATAGAACTAACAGAAAAAACGAGTAATATTACCAACTATATGTTTTTTATTCCTGTCACAACATCAATTATTGGGTATTTTGTGGAAGGAGAAATATTACCGATGTCCTCTATAGCCGGCGGAAGTATTATTCTTATTAGTTTTGTTATTTATATAATTGGAAATAAATAATTAATTAGGGAAATAAATAATTATTAGTAACAAATTGAGGAGTTATCTAATTATAAGACAAAGTAAGTTATTTTATAAAGGTAAATTGTAATTTATAGAAAAAGAGGTACTGGAATGAATGTTAATGAAATTAAATATAAAACATATATACAGATTTTAAAAGAAGAATTAATGCCTGCCATGGGTTGTACAGAACCCATAGCTCTGGCATATGGAGCTGCCAGAGCAAGAGATGAGTTAGGCTTCCTGCCTGATAAAGTAGAAGTATTTGTAAGCTATAACATAATTAAGAATGTTAAAAGTGTAGTAGTACCAAATACAAATGGGTTAAAAGGAATTGAAGCAGCCATAGTTGCTGGTATTGTTGCCGGAATCTCAAATAAAACACTGGAAGTTATATCAGAAGTTACCACGGAACAGAAGCAGCAAATGAGAGATTTTATAAAAAATGTTCCCATAATGATTTCAGCTCTTGATGGTAAGGAAGTATTTGATATCATTATTGTACTTCACCATGAAGATGATTTTGTAAAACTTAGAATAGCACAATATCATACCAATATTGTTTATATAGAGAAGAATGGTAATTGTTTATTTAAAGCAGAGGAAGCAGAAGAAGTAGAAGAAATAAAAGAGGATGAAGTTCTTAAGGAAAATCAAGAAGAAAGTAATCTGACAGATAAGAATCTGTTGAATCTGGAAGACATCATTGACTTTGCAAACACATGTAATTTGGAAGATGTTAAATTTATTCTTGCACCGCAAATCAAATATAACATGGCAATAGCAGAAGAGGGTTTAAATAATAGTTACGGTGCCAATGTTGGAAGCACTCTATTAAAATTCTATGGTAGTGATGTAAGAAACAGGGCGATAGCGAAAGCTGCTGCAGGCAGTGATGCCAGAATGAGTGGCTGCGAGATGCCGGTTATTATAAACTCTGGCAGTGGAAATCAGGGGATTACCGTATCGGTTCCGGTAATTGAATATGCAAATGAATTAAAGGTATCAGAAGATAAACTTTACAGAGCATTAGTTATTTCTAATTTAGTCGCAATTCACCAGAAAGCAGGAATCGGAAGATTATCCGCTTATTGTGGTGCAGTTAGTGCAGGCTGTGCAGCAGGTTGTGGAATAGCATACTTGTATGGTGGCGGATTCGAAGAAATTTCACATACACTGGTAAACTCTGTTGTTATTGTATCCGGCATCATCTGTGATGGTGCAAAACCCTCCTGTGCAGGTAAGATTGCTTCCTCTGTTGAAGCAGGTATCTTAGGATATCATATGTTCATGAACGGACAGGAATTTAAATACGGTGATGGCATTGTTAATCGGGGAGTGGAAGAAACAATTAAAAATGTGGGACGTCTTGGCAAAGAAGGAATGAAAGAAACAGACAAAGAAATAGTTAAAATTATGCTGGCAGAGTAGCCATGCTACCATATTCTAATTAAACTTTAATCTATAGATATTGAAATATCGGCTTAGAACCGATAGAATAAATATAAATGATTTTAGTTTTAAACAGGAGGAGTATGGAATGGCAAAGATTTTAATCGTTGAAGATGAGAGTAAAATTGCTCGCTTTGTTGAGTTAGAATTAAAGTATGAGGGTTATGAAGTTGAGATAGCAGTAGACGGAAGAACAGGACTTGATAAAGCTTTGCATGATAATGTAGATTTGGTTTTATTAGATATTATGCTTCCCGGATTAAGCGGAATCGAAGTATGCAGAAGGATACGAATGGAATCTTTAGTTCCTATTATTATGCTAACCGCAAAAGATGATGTAACGGATAAAGTGGCAGGTTTAGATATGGGGGCCGATGATTATATGACGAAGCCATTTGCCATTGAAGAACTGTTAGCCCGTATCCGTGTTGCCCTAAACCGACAAACTAAAATGGTCCAATCTAAGGTTGATGTACTCCAAATTGGGGATTTAAAATTAAATATTACCAGCCATAGCGCACATTATGGAGAGGATGAGCTGGTTTTAACCAAAAAAGAATATGAATTGTTGGAGTATTTAATTCGTAATAAAAATATAGCATTAACCAGAGATCAGCTCTTAAATAAAGTGTGGGACTATGAATATTTAGGAGATACCAACGTTGTTGATGTGTATATCCGTTACTTGAGGCAGAAAATTGATGACAAATACGGCATTCACTTAATCAGCACGGTACGAGGGGTAGGGTATATAATTAAAGATGAAGTATAAAATACTGGAAGATATCAGACAAATCTTAAGAAAAATTATTCTCCCACTTCGAAGAAAAAAAGAAGAGTGGTTAGGTAACTTTCGGTTCTCTATTCTGTTTCGTATCTCATTGCATTATATGAAATTATTGGTAATTAGTGGAATTGCTTTTATGGCTGTATTTTCGGTGTTATATTATGTTTCTGAATGGAGAGAATGTAATCACAGAGCCGAATTACTTCTGGATGAATTTCAAACAATTGCTACGGCTAATCTTGGAACTGATTATTTGCCTCAGGCAGAAAGAAATGTTGAATTAGAAATAAATAAAAGTTATTTTGTTAATTTCAATCCTTATAACAAAGATGGGATAACTCTCAAAATAATTGATAGTAAGAATATAGAAATCTATAATGATATTACATTTGATATTAGCCTTAAAAAGAAATACTTTAATAAGTTATTTTATGAAGAGCGTCAGGGTGAACAATCTAATATATTTATTCTATATGATGAAAAAGAAGTAACCATCGATTCCAATAACTATACTTTTATTTTTCAGTATGATTTATCAGACCGCGGTAGCTCGCTTGTGTGGCTGTTAGGGGCAATGATAGTTCTTTATGTTCTGCTGATTTTATATATCATGCGAAATGGACAAAAAAAAGATCAAGGTCTATTTCAACCTATTTATGATATGTCAACTTTGGCGAACCGACTAAATGTCAACAATCTTCATAGTGAAAGAATTAATGTTGAAGGTACAAAAAATGAGTTGAAAGATTTAGCAAGTGTAATTAACAGCATGTTAGATCGAATTGAAACTTCCTATGAAAGTCAGAAACAGTTTGTATCCGATGCTTCCCATGAGCTGCGTACCCCAATTGCAGTAATCCAAGGGTATGCAAATCTGCTGAAACGCTGGGGAACAAAAGATGAGGAAATACTTCAGGAATCCATTGAGGCTATCAACAATGAATCAAAAGCAATGCAAGATCTGGTTGAAAAGCTTTTATTTCTATCGAGGCATGATAAGAAAACTCTAAAGTTAGAGAAAACCAGGTTTAATATGTGTCAGGTGGTGGAAGACATGGTGAAGGAAACGAAATTGGTTACCACAAACCGAATTACCACAAGCCCTATTTTAGAAAATGTAGTGGTGTATGGAGATAAACAGGCTTTAAAACAGGCTATTCGAGTATTTATAGATAATGCAGTAAAATATACAAAAGATGGCGATACAATTACAATCTGTTGTAAAAATCAAAATGGGGATTGCATTATTAGTGTACAGGATACAGGTATTGGCATGACAAGGAAAGATGTTGAGCATATCTTTGAACGATTCTACCGCTCTGACCAGGTTAGAAATGATAAAATCTATGGACATGGACTAGGATTATCCATTGCCAAGCTGATTATTCTTGCTCATACCGGCAGAATAAAAGTACGTTCCCAATTTACAAAAGGTACTACTTTTACAATTACTTTGCCTAGAAGAAGGCATTAACCAAAGTAAATATTGTGAAAGATATGAAAAGCTAATGTTGCCTTTAAGTTAATAGATAATAGAATTTATTAATGTATTATGGTGGAAATCCAATGAATTATCATTCATGAGGTAGTATGTTTATGAACCTTGAATGATGATTCAGTGAATGTTCCACCATATATAAGTTCACGGGCAAGGCTGCTAAATAGCATAATTAACCCAGGATTATATATTTTTAAATTGAGCCATATATAAATTATAGTACTGACCCTTCTTAGCAAGTAGCTCAGCGGAACTGCCTTCCTCTTTTATGCCACCTTCATCGATTACAAAGATTCTGTCAGCTTTTTGAATAGTAGACAGGCGGTGGGCTATTACGAAAGAAGTCCTTCCCTTTAATAAGGTTTCGATACCCTGCTGTACAAGAAGCTCGGTATGAGTATCTATGCTGGAAGTTGCTTCATCCAGGATTAGGATTTTAGGCATGGAAACCATGGTTCTTGCAAAGGCAAGGAGCTGACGCTGACCAATGGATAAGCCTGTGCCACGCTCTTTTAGTTCGGTTTCGTAACCTTTTTCTAATTTCATAATAAAGTCATGGGCATTTACAGCTTTGGCTGCATTTATGACTTCTTCATCGGTAGCGTCAAGTTTTCCATATCTTAAATTATCCATAATGGTTCCTGAGAAAAGGAAATTATCCTGGGTCATAACACCCATTTGCTGTCTAAGGCTTTCTATGGATACATCTTTTACATTATAGTTATCAATAAAGAGATTCCCTTCCTGTATATCATAGAAACGGCTAATTAGGTTAACAATCGTAGTTTTACCTGCGCCGGTAGGTCCAACGAGAGCGATGGTTTCACCAGGATTAATATGAAAACTAACATCTTTAAGAACCGGTGTATCTTTATCGTAAGAGAAGGATACATGATCAAAACGTACCTCGCCTTTAATTTCAGGCAACTCCATTACCTCATCTTTATCTGTAATCTCTGGAGGAGTATCTAATATTTCAAAGATTCGCTCTGCCCCTGATAGATTTGTAATTAATTGATTGTAAAAGTTACTGAGATTCATAATTGGTCGCCAAAACATGGAAATATAAGTACCGAATGCAATCAGTGTACCGACAGGTACAGACTCCCTTCCAATAACCTTTATACCTACAAAGTAAAGTGATATGGTACCAAGGCCCCAACAAAAATCAATAACAGAACCAAAGGCATCGGAGAGAACTACAGCCTTAACAAAGGAAGTCTGATGCTCTTCAAGTAATTCATCAAATGCACTTTCTGTTTCAGTTTCTGCAGTAAAACTTTGAATAATACGCATACCCGAAATATCCTCATGAATAAAAGCATTTAAATTGGAAGTCTTCTTGCGGTAGATCTGCCATCTCACATGAGAATAAACCTGTATCAGCCACATTCCTGCAATTAATAAAGGTAAACTGATTAAAGATGCAAGTGCTAATTTATAATTCTTTATTACCATAATTACTACGACTGCAGTAATAGATAAAAAATCGGGTATTAATGTTGTTACGCTGTTTGACAATACATCTTTGAGTGAATTAACATCACCGATAATACGGGCAAGAATCTTACCTGTAGGTCTACTGTCAAAAAAACTAAAGGTTAGTTTTTGAATGTGAACATAAAGTTCCTGACGAATGGTTAATAAAACATTATTTGATACTTTTGCCATAATAAACATTCGAAACTTCACCAATAGTACAAATATAATATTAATGGCTAAACCTACAATACCAAGTTGTATTAGTCCATCTAAATCGCGATTTTTTATATGCACATCAATGGCACGTTCAATAATAAGTGGATTTATTAATGTAATTGTTACAGTACCCGTCATTATTAATAGTACGGATATTATTTCTTTTTTGTATGCGAGTAAGTAACGAAATAACCGTAGTAAGGTTTTAACCTTACTGGAACGAACGGATTTCTCATCTTCTCTGACTGCATTTATTGACATTGCATTTCCTCCTTAAGGGCAGTTATATTTCCATCCAGATAGTCACCATATTGAGCCATAAAAGTATTATAATAAAGCCCTTTAGCAACTAATAACTCATCATGGGTACCACGTTCGGCAATAAAACCGTCATCCAGAATAATTATCTCATCGGCATTCTTAACAGCAGAAATTCTATGAGCAATTATTATTTTTGTTGTATCATTTAATTCACCCAGCGACTTCTGAATCATATGTTCTGTTTCCATATCAAGTGCTGAAGTTGAATCATCAAGAACAAGAATTGGAGTCTTTTTGGCAAAGGCTCTGGCTATACTGATTCTTTGCTTTTGACCACCAGATAAACCTACACCTCGTTCACCAATAATGGTCTCATACCTCTCTTCCATTCTCTCTATAAAATCATTCGCCTGGGCAGCAGCAATAGCATGGGATACTTCATCCTCATTTATCCCATTTCTTTTACCAAGTTTAACATTCTCATTAACAGTATCAGAGAAGAGAAATACGTCCTGCATAACCAAAGATATGCTACTACGCAGCTCCTTCACTGTTAAATCCTTTATATTAATACCATCTAAACGTATTTCACCCTCTTCTGTGTCATAAAGACGTTGCAGAAGCTGAATAATCGTCGATTTTCCAGCACCAGTTGCACCCATGATTCCGATTGTCTTCCCGGCAGGTAGTGTAAAGTTGATATCTGACAATACTTTTTTATCGCCTTGGGAAAAGGATACATGGTTAAATTCTATGGTTCCTTTTACATCACCTAAAACGACAGGATGATCAATTTCTTTAATTACCGGGGTCTCTGCAAATATTTTCTTTATCTTTTTATTAGAAGCAAAGGCAGAAGCAAGATCATTGCTTAACCAACCTAACATTTCCATTGGCCAGACGATATTCATAGAATATTCTGCAAATGCGCCTAAAGTTCCTAATGTAATTTCTCCCTTTATTACCAGTGAACCGCCGTAAATAATAACTAAGACCGGCAGCAGTTTCGTAACGAATTGAAAGTACGGATAATATTTGACAAATACCTTAGATTGTTTCATGTTTAAATCATAATATCTTTTATTATGTGATAAGAACTTTGTTATCTCAAATTTTTCTCTGGCAAAAGCTTTTACGGTCCTTACTCCTGCAAGATTTTCCTGGGCCACGGTATTTAGCGCAGCATTTTCCTCGCTGATAGCTTCATATACATTACCAAGTTTCTTTTCCATAAAGATTGCAATACACGCAACAATTGGCATTGCGATTAATGGAATAACCGTTAGCTTTGGACTAAGGTTAATCATACAGTAAAGAACAATTGTGGTATGTAATATTACTTCAATAATCAGCATTCCGACAAAACCAAGTGCAACCCATATTTTATCAACGTCATCCTTTACTCTTGACATTAATTCTCCGGTATTTGTCTTATCAAAAAATTGAATGGATAGACTTTGTATATGCCTGAATAAATTCTTCCTTATATCAACGGAAATTTTTGAACTTACAATGTCAAATACAAATTCCTTCAAATATTGAAAGGTAGCTCTTCCAACGCCTACCAACAAAATTCCTAAAAGTAAAGTTGTAAATATGTTCATATTACCGCCTACGATAACATCATCAATTATTTTTTTTGTTATCAATGGAGATAACATATCTAAAGAGACACTGATTATCATAAAGATAATGGCAGCAGCATAGGCATACCAGTATTTTAATACGTAACTAGATATTTTTTTCATAACTTCCTCCCAAACTCCTATTTAGCTGATTTTAGACATAAAATAAGCCGTGGTAAGATACCACGGCAATAAAATTCATCCTATTAACATGAAATAACATACAATGCAACATCTAGAATATTGCATATATAGACTAATTCCAATTATAGATTATAATTTATTGTAGAGGTAATCTTGCATAATGGTATAGATATTTGATTTGCTTTGTGAATTAAATTCATCATGGTTTTTACCTCTCTTTCTTTTAGTCTTTCCATATTATAACATAAAATAAAGTAATGTCAATCATTTTAGAAAAAAAATTAATTTTTTTATTGTTTATTAATTATATATAATATGTGCAATAAGTAAAATAAAGTTTTTGATAAAATAATTAATATTTCATTAAGAATCATTTTTATTCAAGAATTGTTCATAATTATATGATATACTCGGGTTATGTGAATGTAGTTTGTACAAATCAATCAATTTGATAGTATAGATAGGTTTGATTTGAAGGTCAAAAGTCTTTAAAAATTTAGTGATAAATAGTGCTTTTTAGATATGCTATTTATGTGAACCGGCCGAGGAGGATATCATGGATTTACCTATGACCTATAATGAAGAAGAAGAATGGAAAAAAGTAATGCTGATGTATGATTCAGCTTTAAAAGAAGTATTAACCAAAATAGAGATTCTTAATAATGAATTTAAACTGGCACATCAATACAATCCTATTGAACATGTCACTTCCAGGATAAAATCTCCTCAAAGTATTGCAAAAAAAATAAGACATAATGGAAGAGAGTTAACCATTGAGAATATTGTAAAATATATTAATGATGTTGCGGGAATTCGAATTATCTGCTCTTTTACTTCTGATATTTATCGTATCGCAGACTTATTAACAAAACAAAGTGACGTGCAGGTATTAAAAGTGAAAGATTATATTACGTCACCTAAGACCAATGGTTATACAAGTTATCATATGATTATATCGGTACCTATTTATCTATCCAATGCCATAGTTAATACCAAGGTTGAAGTGCAGATTCGAACCATTGCCATGGATTTTTGGGCCAGTTTAGAGCATAAAATATATTATAAATTTGAGGGTAATGCACCGGAGAGAATTAGAAAAGAGCTTAAGGAATGTGCAGATATTGTTGCTTTTCTGGACCAGAAAATGCTTTCTTTAAATGAAGAAATAAAAGTATGTAACATAGATGAACAAAAAGAAGAATACCGGGAGATTGTATCAGAAAGTTTTCAAGAGATGATTAAAGATTCTTATGGTACGGTAGTTGATGAAGATGCAGAAGAATTAATTATGGGTGTGGAAAAAAAGCAAGAAGGGGAAGAATTTTTAGAAGGTTATTACGATGCCGCTGATGAGTTCTCTTTTGAAGACAGTGGTAATGAGACTAGCAAAAAATCAAAACAAGCTAAGAAGAAAGAAAAAGAAAATGAAAAACAAAAGAGCAACCGTCTTAGTTTCTTGGGTTTACGCTTATAAAAAAAGTAAAAGGGTCTATACTTGAGTAGACCCTTCAGTTTTTTCATAGGAAAGTTCGACCAACTTCCCTATGAAAGAACAAAGCCCTGAAATTATAATCTTATATTCTTTAATAAAGCCCCAAGGCCAGTGGAAGCTTCTTCTCCAGAAGAAAACGAGGAAGGAACATCCGAAGCATCCAGAACCACCGTGGAATTTTCTTCAACTGCTTTCATACTTAAACTAACCTTGCCATCTTTGATATCCGTTATTTTTACCGTAACTTCCTGTCCCTCTTTTATAACTTCACTGGGAGATTTAATATGCTTGCCACATATTTGAGAAATGTGAACAAGTCCTGATAATCCTTCTCCAATATTAATAAAAGCACCATAAGGGACTATTTTATCAACCACGCCGGTAGTAACCACGCCTCGTTGCAGTTTTGAGATCTTACAGTTCTTATCTGCGATGGATTTATCACGTTCAACTTCTTTACCAGAAAGAACGAGTTTTTTATTATCTTCGTCAACGGTGATTACAATAGCTTCAATCTCCTTGTTAACC
>JAQZAX010000141.1 GCA_029239455.1 Anaerocolumna sp. | reverse complement strand
ATATTTTATATATTGATAGGTTTATTTATTATAATTCACACATTATTAAAACCAAAATATTTCTGGGAGCATAGAAAAGCAAAAGCTTTAAGAAATAGATTTGGAGACACACCTACTACAATACTATATCTTATAATAGGTGGATTGCTATTCCTATTAGGAATTCTTCTTGGAATTTTAACAGTATTAAATATAAATGAGTTTTTGGGAATGCCTATAAGATAATAAAACTGATTATCTCTCCCAAGTATTCCGAAAAGAGCAAGACAGTAAATGATCGTTTACAATGCCTACACCTTGCATATAGGCATGAAAAGCTCAGAAATCATAAAAGGCTGTCAGAAGTCATGAAAAGATTGACATTTTAAATAATATCTGTTACTTTATCCATATGAGGTTTAACGTTAAATCTAATGGAGGAGTATCATCATGTTATCATTTTTACTTGTCATCATCTACATCTCATTTATTAGTCTTGGTTTACCGGATGCTATCCTCGGATCTGCCTGGCCCACCATGTATCAGGAGCTTCAGGTTCCCATTTCCTATGCGGGTATCATATCCATGACCATAACAGGCGGAACCATTATATCCAGCATGAACAGTGGACGTGTCATTCATAAATTCGGTACGGGTAAAGTGACTGCCATTAGTGTTGCTATGACAGCAATGGCGTTATGGGGATTTTCTGCCGCGAACTCGTTTCTTATGTTATGTTTATGGGCAATTCCCTATGGGCTGGGCGCCGGTTCTGTTGACGCCGCACTGAATAATTTTGTTGCACTTCATTACAAAGCGAAGCATATGAGCTGGCTACATTCCTTTTGGGGAATTGGTGCCACACTTGGACCATACATTATGGGATATTATTTGACCATGGGTATGAAATGGAACTCCGGATATTTTACAATAGCCATGCTTCAGATTATATTAACGGCTGCACTTATAATTTCATTGCCCCTTTGGAGAAAGAAAGATGGTGCTAAAGAAGAGGAAGTAAAAGAAAATCGAACTTTGCGCTTGAAAGAACTCGTTCAGATTCAGGGGGCTAAGCCTGCCCTTGCTGCATTTTTTGCCTACTGTGCCTTAGAAGCTACCACTGGCTTGTGGGGTAGCAGTTATATGGTAATGGTAAGAGGAATGTCACCGGAAATAGCTGCGAAGTGGATATCCTTATTCTATTTTGGTATTACATTTGGTAGATTTATAAATGGCTTCATAGCCATGAAGCTGGCGGATAAGAGCATGATTCGTATTGGGCAGGGAATAGCAGCGGTAGGTGTTCTGGTGTTGTTACTTCCTATTGGCAATTATGGTCTGATTGCTGGATTTATCCTGATCGGAGTTGGATGTGCTCCCATCTATCCAAGTATGCTCCATGCAACTCCTAGTAATTTTGGTAAAGAGTTGTCACAGGCAATTATGGGAATGCAAATGGCAGTGGCTTATATGGGATTAACAATCATGCCGCCATTGTTTGGTTTGATCGCACAGAAAATGGATATCGGATTATATCCATTTTATCTCATGCTATTTGTTGTAGGGATGACAGTGATGTCTGAGCAATTAAATCAAATTAATAAAAAGAAGTGTAAGGTTGAGCGTTCTGATGAAAATTAGTACGTATATTTTTATTACATACTTCCTTTTTTAAAGTGCATGTGTTATAATCCTTTTGTAAGGTGGTGATGATATGGAAAAGTTTCATATGTGCCCAAAATTTGAAAATGCATTTGAATTATTAGGTAAGAGATGGACGGGACTGATTATACGAACATTACTAAATGGTCAGAAGAGATTTTCTGAAATAGCCGAAACAATTCCTCATATGAGTGCGCGGATGCTTACAGAGCGGTTTAAAGAGCTGGAGAAAGAAGGAATTGTTGACCGAAAGGTATATCCTGAAACCCCGGTACGTATTGAATATGAACTTACGGATAAAGGAAGAGAACTCCAGGCAGTCATGGATGAAGTTCAAAAATGGGCTGAAAAATGGAACTAAGTTAAAATATAAGTACACCGAAATGTTTCGTGAAACATTGCTGGTGTACTTTTTTGCATTGTAAGAGTTAAAAAAAGATTATAAGAAGTCTAAGAAGTCTAAGAAGCCTAAGAAGTCTAAGAAGCCTAAGAAGCCTAAGAAGTCTAAAAAGCCTAAAAAGCCTTAGAAGCTTAAGAAAAATAAGAAATATAAGAACTGTAAGAAGTATAAGAATTGTAATAATAATAAAAACAATAAAAATTAAAAAAATTATTAAATATAGTTGACAAATGAAAAACAATATGCAATAATCAATGTATAGTTAATTACTATTAGTAAGCAGATAATATAAATGATGTATATTATTATATGTAAGTAATGCAAATTATTTCGTTTAAAAAATATAAAACAAAATTAGGAGGAATACATTATGAGTAAAAATTTTAATACAGCAGTAGTTGAAAGAAGAACTTATTATGGAATCAGTAAGGAAGCAGTGGTAGCAGATGATAAATTAATTGAGATTATAGAACATTCCGTAAAACATACTCCATCTGCTTTTAATTCTCAGGGTGCAAGAGTGGTAATTTTATTAGGTGAGAAACATGATAGATTATGGAATATTACAGAGGATGCCTTAAGAAAGGTGGTACCGGCAGACCAATTTGCATCTACCGAAGAGAAGATTATTTCTTTCCGTAATGGATATGGTACCATTTTATATTTTGAAGACCAAAGCGTAATTAAGGGACTTCAGGAACAATTCGCTCTCTATAAGGATAACTTCCCAGTATGGGCACAACAGTCAAACGGAATGCTTCAATTTGTAATTTGGACAGCGATTGAAGCTGAAGGATATGGTGCATCTCTTCAACATTACGCTGAGCTAATCGAGGCGGATGTAAGAGCAGAGTGGAATATTCCGGACAATTGGAAGATGATTGCACAAATGCCTTTTGGAAAACCAGTGAATCCACCTCAAGAGAAAGTTTACCAACCACTTGATAGCCGTGTCCGTATCATACAATAAAATGTGCAGGAACCAAAGTTGAACTTACCTTCCATATGGCAAATGACATATAGCAAAAGGTAAATGGTAAAAGGTAAAAGGTAAATGGTAAATTGTTAATAGTAAAAGGTTGAAAGAAAATACAATGAAAGATAGGATTGCCATAAACAGATTCTTTCAACCTATTTATTTATGGCAGTATCTCAGGTGTACCTGCGATATGCAATGGGTATAAAAATGAAATTATAGAACCTATAAAATAAAACATACTCTGTTATTATTTGTTCATAGAATGTTGAGAGCAACATCTAAGATAAATAAAAAGCAGAGTATGTTTTTTACTTTATAGAATATATTAAATCCATTTAATCATCATATCTGTCATATCTCCAGCCTCGTGGGAATCTTTGGTATCTATCACAATCAGGTCTTTCAGGACAGGATGGATGGTGGTGATGATGATGTCTGTCATAATCCCAAGGGAAATCTCGTTTTATGTCTTCACGGAAGTATCTTTCTCGACGGCCACGCGGACCATATCTATAGTCTGCCATAATATCATTCCTTTCTATTAGAATAATACATAGGTAATTGTGTAATTGCTACATATTCTGAAATTGTGACACAACTTATACAAATTCCTCTGCAGGAACGCTCCTTGCGTATAACTTCCGTTCTGGAATGTATAATTGGCGTTACAAATATAAAAGCATTGGAATTTCACGATTACCTATGAATACTACATATTATGACAAAAATCGTAGTCGGTTACAAAAGAAGTCAATCTTTTCCGTTTAGACCAGATATAATTTAATCTGAAGCCGCTCTATTTCCTCTCTCCACTCTGTTGGAAGGGAATCATCGGTTATAATAACGTCAAAGTCGCTTAAATCTGCAAAATACGCTGTTTTCACCTTGCCAAATTTACTGGAGTCCAAAAGCAGAATTTTTTCAACAGAAGATTTTAAGATAGCTTTTTTTGTTGGAACTTCATAGGCATAAGCGCAAGTAACACCAAGATTCTGGTGAACTCCGGCCGCGGATATAAAAGCCTTGGTAAAGCGCATGCTGTTAATCAGGGAGATTCCCTCTGCACTTTCTACCATTTGAGTCTTAGTATGGTATCTGCCGCCTGCGATAAAGATGGTAAGATTCTCTTTCGCTCTTAAATAATTGAGAATATTAGCGTTGTAGCATAAAGCAGTAGCTTCTATGGTATCATCAATATGTTTTGCCAGATTTTCAGTGGTAGTTCCCGTATCAATCACAATAATATCTCTTGGCTCAATGAGGGATGCGGCAAAAGCACCAATTTTATTCTTCTCCGAGTCTTGCTTCGTTTGGGCAGTAGATATTTCATAATTATCAATAGAATCATATTTCTTATCTGGGTTATAGATAGCCGCACCATATACATTATTAACTATATTATCTTCTTCTAATACAGCAAGGTCACGCCTTATGGTCATTTCGGATACATCCAGAAGATTAGCCAGTTCCTTTATGGAAGCTCCATTTTTTGCACGAATGATATCGATTAATTGATTTCTTCTGTCAGTTTTTTTGCTCATTTTACTCTCCCCAATATACCTGTATAGTAGATATCTAAAAAAATGTTGTTATTTTGTTGTTATTATAACATTTTTTATATATTTATGCAAAGTATTTTTTGAAAAATGTTAATTTGTATACAAATATAACAAAAAGTTAACAAAATAGGAGTAAAGACAATAGAAAATGTTGAAACATAAACAACAAACTCTTGACCATTTAGTTAAAAAGTGGTAATATAGTCACAGCTGGTGAAATGAGAAAGGAGCTACAAAATGGATAAATTTGAAATGCTGCATTACGTTGATCATACACAATTAAAAGCAGTGGCAACTTGGAATGACATCCAGATATTATGTGATGAAGCGATGGAATATATGACGGCTTCCGTATGTATACCACCTTGTTATGTAAAGAGAATCCATGACACCTATGGAGATAAAATAAATATTTGCACGGTAATAGGATTTCCTCTAGGATACAGCTCCACAAAGGCAAAGGAAGAAGAATGCAGGCAGGCTTTAGCGGATGGCTGCAATGAGTTTGATATGGTAGTTAATATTTCCGATGTGAAAAATGGAGATTTTGATAAAGTTGAAGAAGAAATTGTCACATTAAAAAGGACGATCGGTGGCAAAACACTGAAAGTTATCATAGAGACCTGTTATTTGACAGAAGAAGAAAAAATTGCTTTATGTAAGGCAGTTACCAATGCAGGAGCAGACTATATTAAAACGTCTACGGGCTTTGGCACCGGAGGAGCTACTTTAGAAGATGTTAAACTATTTAAGAAATACATTGGTCCAAATATTAAGATAAAAGCGGCCGGTGGCGTAAAAAGTTTAGAAGACTTAGAAAACTTTATTAAGGAAGGCTGTGACAGAATTGGTACCAGTTCAGCCGTTAAGTTAGTAAAGGGCGAAGAAGCAAAAGGGTATTAAGAGAAAAATATAAATGATAAAACCATTAAGGAGAATTACTATGAGTATTCCAACACCACATATATCTGCCAAAGTCGGAGAATTTGCTAAAACAGTTTTAAT
>JAQZAX010000010.1 GCA_029239455.1 Anaerocolumna sp. | reverse complement strand
TGATCCTTATATTAATATCGATCCCGGTACTATGAATCCCATTCAACATGGCGAAGTATTTGTAACTGATGATGGTGCTGAAACCGATCTCGATTTAGGCCACTATGAGAGATTTATTGATGAGAGCCTCACAAAACAGTCAAATGTAACAACCGGTAAAATATACTGGTCTGTTTTATCAAAAGAAAGACGTGGTGACTTTGGAGGAGGTACTGTTCAGGTAATACCTCATATCACCAATGAGATTAAGAGCCGTTTTTACCGTAATGACGGATGTAATGAAACCCAGATTGCAATTATTGAAGTTGGGGGAACGGTGGGTGACATCGAAAGTCAGCCATTCCTTGAAGCAATTCGTCAGTTTCAACATGATGTGGGACACAATAATGCTATCTTAATTCACGTTACTCTCATACCATATTTAAAAGCATCCGGGGAAATGAAAACCAAGCCAACACAAGCTAGTGTGAAAGAGTTACAGGGCATGGGAATCCGTCCGGATATTATTGTATGCAGAACAGAAATGCCACTTGATAACAGCACAAGAGATAAAATAGCATTATTTTGTAATGTACCAAGCCGAAATGTAATTCAGAATCTTGACGTTGAGACATTATATGAAGTGCCATTAGCAATGGAAAAAGAACACCTTGCTGATATCGCATGTGAAAGTCTTGAGTTAGAATGTCCCGTTCCAGACTTAACCGCATGGGAAGGTATGGTTGATGCACTAAAACATCCTAAAAAAGATGTTACCGTTGCTTTAGTAGGTAAATACACCCAACTACATGATGCTTATATCAGTGTAGTTGAATCATTAAAACATGGTGCTGTTGCCCATAATTCTTCCATTAATATAAAATGGCTTGATTCCGAAACGGTATCCGATGCCAATGCCAGCGAACTTCTCTCTGATGTTAGCGGTATCTTAGTGCCTGGTGGATTTGGAGATAGAGGCATTGAAGGAAAGATAGCAGCTATCCGTTATGCACGTGAAAACAAAATACCTTTCCTTGGTCTTTGTTTAGGAATGCAGCTTGCTATCGTAGAATTCTCACGTAATATCATTGGTTTCTCCGATGCACACAGTGCCGAACTTGATCCCGGCACAACCCATCCTGTCATACACTTAATGCCGGAACAGGATGGAATCGAAGACATCGGCGGCACCTTAAGACTTGGCTCATATCCATGTGTATTAGATGAAAATAGCAAAGCTTATCAATTATATGGCGCTAAAGTAATTCACGAAAGACATAGACATCGTTACGAAGTTAATAATTATTACCGTGAAGATTTTATTAAAGGCGGTATCAAATTATCCGGTTTATCTCCAGACGGTCGTATCGTTGAAATGATGGAGCTTCCAGAGCATCCTTGGTTTGTTGCTACTCAGGCTCATCCGGAGTTTAAGTCAAGACCAAACAGACCTCATCCGTTGTTTAAAGGATTTGTAGGTGCGGCTCTTTTGTATCAGGGATAGGATAAATGGCTTATTATGTTTATAATTGAACTGATGGTTGAAACAATATAAATAGTGTATTGTCATAAAAAAGGTAGTATATAAGCGTAATTCATGCCTATATACTACCTTTTTTTATAATATATCCAAATGAGAATTGACCTTTGGATATAACATCTCTGATATTTTATTAACTATGCAATGCCCTGCCGCTTTATTTTTATTATTCAAAGCATCCTTTTGTTCTTTTATAACTCCCAAAATTATTACAATACAAAAGCCAAGCATACCATATAATAACTCCATTTATCTATCTCCCTCTTGGTAGTTAATAATAAATTTTTAAAAATATAAATGCAATAGTAGTATGCCTATTTTTTATCAAATAAAGAAACAATAAAAATTATTCCAGCACCAATAAATATAAAAATATCCGACAGATTAAAAACCACTCTCTTTAAGAATTTAAAACTAAAATAATCTACTACATACCCTCTTTTTATCCTGTCATACACGTTATTTAACGCTCCTCCCAGGATAAGCGAAAATCCAAATTTGTATAGGCTATTTCCTTTCTTAGTTAATAACACTGCGAAAAAAATAAGTAGTAATCCAAGAACGGTAGTTGAAATTAAAATAACAAGATTTGGTTTGCTATCCAAACTGTTAAGAATTGCACCTTTGTTATGATATCGTTCTATAATTATTTTACCCCTTAGAATTTCTTCTTTTTTGTGCATTTCTTTTTTTTCTTCTATGTATTTTTTAATTCTATTATCCAGAAAAAATAATGACAGAATAATAACAACAAAAATCATTATATGCCTCCTACTACTTAAAATATCCCAGTTAATTATAGTAATTTTGACTAATTTTACATCTATTTATTATAAATAAAGACGAAATTCGTATTACAAAAAAACTAACTAAAAGTAAATTGTTGTATAAAAATTATACATAGAATCCCGTAGAAAATAGTCGAATTTCCAATATTGTACATATTTTTACTGCATGATATAATACATATGACCTATAAATTCTATAGAGATTGTACCCGAAACTCATTCGAACTTAGGGGCAATTTTCTTAATATCATCTATTTATCTTCTTTAGGAGCTGTTCATATTAAGGTATGGCAACTCCTAAGTCTTTCTATAACATTTAGTCAATATAATACTTTTTATGATTCCTATAATAGCACACTAAATAGCACAGCAAGTATTCGGGTATATTAGTTATTACACTTATATCGTAATTAACTTTAATTATTCGTTTCCGGTAATTTCCACTCTTGATAAAGCTTTCTATAGGCATCCGCCTGCTCCTGATCACCAATGTTCTCATAGCACTCAGCCAGTCGTTTTAGGGGATAATCCCCACTATAATGAATGTTTAATTCACTGGCCGTCTCATAGGCGGCATTATAATACCAAATGGTTGCTTCTTTATAGTCTTCTATTGCAAAAAAATATTCTCCAAGTTCATAACATACTTCTGCGCTTGTCAGGTCTCCAGCTACATTCTTTATAGCATGCTTTAATAGGCTGGTACTATCACCTTTTATTCTTGCACATTTTGTTAACACACATTGAATTGGTTTTAAATCTTCTTTCGAACAATCTGCTTCCACCTGTTCAAAATATTCTCTGGCTTGTAAAAAATCTTCGTCTGTTCCCGCTATAAATAATTCTCTGGCATACATATGCAACAGCTTCTTGGAGAGTCTATTCCCACTTCGAATTACTTTCTGAAAAGTATCAAAATCCCTCTTTGCATGATTACTTTCCGGCAAATGTAGAATTTCAATATCACTATCATATATAATTGGGTCAAGCATTACCGATTCGTGAATCGGATCAACCCACCTAAAGCTTCGCATCCTTTTATAAAGCTTAGGTCGAAGTTCCACATCAAAGTTATAGGTTGTATTATACTGTAGCTGATTTGCGTATTTCATCTGAACTATTTCTATTTCAGGTAGTAAGTCTTTCTTCAATTGTATAAATTTATCTCTGTTTTCTTCATCAACTACTTCATCTGCGTCTGCAGTATAAATATAATCCATAGTTGCCTTAGAGAAGGAATAATTTCTGGCAGCTGCAAAGTCATCTATCCAGGTAAAATCATAGATTTTATCTGTATACTGTTTTGCAATCTCTTTTGTACTGTCCGTTGAGCCAGTATCAACAATAATAATCTCATCTACTATGTCATGAAGGCACGCAAGACAGCGGGCAAGGACTTTTTCTTCATTTTTTACGATTAGGCAGGCGCTTATTGTGGGCATTGGTGACCTCCTTTAAAACTACTTTATAGGTGAATTATAAAGTAGTGACACATTACTATTCTATTATTATTAAACTTGTTAAACTATACACTATTTCTTTATATAACTTAATTTTTAACATATTGGAGAAAAACTAAATAATAATGTATCGCATGCATTTTGTTCTTTTAAAGCTCTTTCATATTCTCCAGTAAGCTTTTCGTTATTAAAACCAGACCATATCTTATGGCCTCCTGGTTTTCCTTCTGCTAACCAAAATAAATGATTTGCCAAAGGATATCTTTGAACTTGCTCAATCCAATTTATCTTTAAGTCTGCCTTTTCTGCCAATATTTCAATATTGTGATGATTATATAAGAACAGGTGAGGGCTCCAGTATGTATAATCAGCAAATGGTTTTGAATTATATATGGATAATAATGCCTCGTTAGCATTCGGTACCTCAATAATAATTTGACTGTCTTTCTTATCATTTAGATAATATCTAAACTCTTTTAAATATAATATTGGATTTTCAAGATGCTCCAGCACGTGGAAAAGCGTTATTACATCAAACTTTTGGCTACAGTTATTAATAGTTTCCCATACAGTAAAACCCATTGAATTTAGATCATCTCTTGATGCTTTTTCAATTTCTATTCCAAAAGTTTTGTTAGTATATTCCTTTGCATATTCAAGAAATCCACCATTCCCACATCCAAAATCTAGAATATCTTTACCTTGAAGTATTTGTTTTAACATCCTTACTCTTCTGATATCGTCGTTCTTTGTTATTTCTCTCCATTGTGGTATACTAAGTCTTTCAGATTCAAACATTCCAGAGTTTTCATAAAAATCACCATGTATATGATCAAAGGAAGATAAAAAAACAAGTCCACAATTTTTACATCTAAGAACATTTAAATTATTATTATCTCTCGTCCCATAATGTATAACCTCAATATCCTTATTATTACACAAAAAACACTTATTATTTTCCATACATAAAATGCCTATACTTTCGTCTTAAATTTATTTAATAAAGTATAACGAATAATTTATTAGTTCTAATGTCAGTCAATGATTAAATATTCTTTAATCATACAATTGGTGCAACTGCACACAACAAAATAAACTAGATGTATAATTATTAATTACTCATTATTCATTAGCAAGAATTTGTAAAAATTATTTCATTTAATTAATAGTTCTGGAATCATTACTTTTTAATAATGTATGATGGTATATTATGTGAAAATGAAAATTTTTTAATTTCAACATCTTTATCCCTGAAAAAGTCATCGACTGCTTTTGTTTCTCCTGGAAAAACTGCATAATCATCAAAAATTACCACTCCTCCTTTTACCACCTTATCCCAGAGATACTCAAGTGCAACCTTAGCAGGTTCATATATATCAGTATCAATGTGGAGTAAAGAAATTTTCAAGGCAGGAAAGTTTTTAACATAACTTGGCACCGTATTACAAATATCTCCTTGGATTAGCTCAACGTTAGGCAATTTTTTGTAATCAAGACTTTTTTTAAAATCATCTAGAGGTAAAAAATCCTTTGTGATATCTATATAATTTTGCCTCATATCTTTATCTTCTTCAAAATTTGTTTCTGGGAACTTTCCCCACACATCAAATCCAACTATTTTTCTTGAATTGGAATTTTCTAACAATTCTCTAAAAGATGCGAACCGAATTAGGGATGTTCCCTTAAAAACTCCTAATTCTAATACATCTCCAGGTAAATCAACAATTCTTTTATAAAGTTCATAGTGTGCTAAAATCTTACCAATTCTTTTAACATCAGATGTCAAATACCAACCATTTTCATAATCATAACTATCACTTGTAGAATATTTATTAATGTTCATTATAATTCCTCATTAAACATACTAAACGATAAAGGTATATTATAAATACCCCTATTTTTCAGAACATTCATCTTCCTTATATTCTTTTATAGCCTTTTCCAACATTGGCTTTGTATAATCAATTACTTCCACTATAGCCTGATAAACAGATTTTGATTTATCAAATGTGTTAATACTGTCTTCTTTTATATCATCCGTAAATTTATACATGTCATATAAATATTTTGTTGACTTTGCTGTTATGTACGAATTTAAGATTGAGTAAATAGGTTGTTCCTCTATGTACTTATTGGTCTTTCGTAATTTCTTTATTTTTTTATCTGATTCTGTGAATTTTTGGTTGATTCTTTTACTTTCTTTAATTAATGTATTGCAGATTCCAATTGCTGCAGCAGATTTTTCTCGAATAATTTTTAGAGAACGAACGCTACTTTCAAAATATTCACCAATTATATCACAATCCTTAGAGTTAAATGTAGAGTTCATATCTTTCATAAGTGCAGTACTGTCAAATGATTCAGTACAAAATTGATTCACTGCATCTTTAAGAGACATATTAATAGACCCCTTAATTTTCGCTCCTTCTGCTTTCGCATCTATGACTTCGATATCTGGAAAGAGGATTATCGTATCCTCATATCTTTTTATGTATTCTTTCCAGTCATATCTGGACCGAATTTGGTTCCCATCAATTCCTTCTACATAAACATCGGAGCCTGGACCAAGATAAACCTCAACACCACCTGCATGGCTTTTAGTACCATGATAGGCAAGATCCTGCCCTACTAATATTATTCTTTTAAATCCCAATAGAATACAGCAGGTAAAAGCAACTGTTGCAACAGAACCACTAGGCGGTACATACGGTGGTTTATGATTTGTCTGGGTATAAATTTCATTTAGATATTGTGACTGCGTACAAATAATTTTTCTGCCATGGTGGTGTTCTAATATATCATTATTTGCTTCCATATAGGCAATTAAGGGAATATTTATTTCCTCTCGTGTAGTAAAATATTCAACCGGTTTTTTGGGATCAATAGTGAGAACAAAATCCGGTTCCAGCCCTGAATCAAGCAAATAATCTAATACTCTATCCACAGCAAAGATTACTGCTTTTCCTTTTGCTCTTTTTAAATCTTCAATATTTTGATCTACTGACGGACCTGCAGCAACAACGATAGCTGGTAAACTTGTAGGTATTCCTTCTTTTAAATCATATAAACTATTACTATTATGAAAATACTTAATGTTCCTCATAATATTATCAATATATTTCTGTCCAAAATATACTTCCGTGTTAATGTTTATTCTGGTATGTGATACACCATCTTTTATATATTTATTAAATTTTGCATTACTTTCGGGAAAAAATTTATCATACTGTGGATGAAGGCATACTATTTGTGACTTCATATTTGAAATATTTATATTATTTTCCAGATTATGATGAAATTCATAATCATTTATTCCTTCCACTGTAATTGATACCCTTTTTGATTCTAAAATATCTGAGATATCATAATTTTGTAACGCATGTAAAAAAATATCGAAACTAGGTTCATAAATTAGTAAAACATCACTTTCATTCATATTTTCAATTATCGCTCTGGCAAAGTGCCCATTACCTAGACCAAACATTGATATAACAGTATGTATGTTATGAAATCGAAATTGTTTTACCCATGTTTGTGCTTCTACTGTTGGGCGATACATACTATTTAAGCGATACTCTACTGCTTTATGTTGGATTACTATTGCTTTTTCACCATCTCTTGTTTCTATTGACTTTATTTCATCTAATTTATTGTCTAATGGAGATTTTGCCTCTTTTTCTATTTGATCATATAGATAAGACTTATATTTTTTAATATTCTCCATATTTTTTTCATAATAATTCATAAGGTATCTCCTATTTCTCAAATTTATACTTTAAATTATTTTATTGATATTAGGATTTTATTAAATAATTCTTTTAATTCATACTGAAGAATATCTGAAAGTAATAAAGAATCTTTCGACTCCATAGCATTAACCGCTTGCGTTAGTACTTCATTAAGTTGCATTTCTTTTACTCCGATTTCATTTCCAAGACTTTTATAAGCATAAAGTTCATCTACTGTCGTAACTAATATTAATATAGTTTTTTCTAATTGTTCATATCCTGCTTTTATTTGATTTTGATAAAAAAGCTCTGTTACTTGTTCTATTGAGGTAATTGCCTCCTCAACTTTTACTTTAATTTCTTTCATATAGGTTCACCTATCCTTATGCTTCATTTTTAAAAAAAGGACTGACTCAAGGTCAGCCCTTCTACTTTTAAAACTATATTTGTTATTGTAATAATGATAATACACCTTGAGTTGATTGATTCGCTTGAGCAAGCATTGATTGAGCTGCTTGTTGAAGGATATTATCCTTAGAGTATTTAACCATCTCTTTCGCCATATCAACATCGCGGATACGTGATTCAGCTGCCTGTAAGTTCTCAGATGTATTGTCTGCATTAGCTATTGTATGCTCTAATCTGTTCTGTAATGCACCTAAGGTAGATCTTAGAGTTGAAACCTGACTAATAGCACCATCAATAGAAACAATTGCTGCAGAAGCATCACCATTCGTACTAACGTCAAGTGCATTAACTCCTAATGTTGTAGCATCCATTGAAGTAATAGTAACACTGATAAATTGTCCTTCATTTGCACCAATCTGAAGCAACTTGCCTGAGAAAGATCCGTCTAACAAATTCTGAGTATTAAATTCAGTCTGGCTTGAAATACGTGTAACTTCTAATGCTAACTGATCAATTTCTTCCTGGATAGAAGTACGGTCTTCAGTTGCATTTGTATCATTCGCTGCTTGAACTGATAACTCTCTCATTCTTTGAAGAATAGAATGTGTTTCGTTTAATGCGCCTTCTGCTGTCTGGATTAATGAAATACCATCCTGAGCATTAATAGATGCCTGGTCAAGACCTCTAATCTGTCCTCTCATCTTTTCAGAAATTGAAAGACCAGCTGCATTATCACCAGCACGGTTAATTTTGTAACCAGATGATAACTTCTCAGTTGATTTTGCAAGATTTCCAGTAGTAACGCCTAATTGTCTGTTTGTGTTGGCTGCAGCCATATTGTGTTGAACTATCATAGTATATTCCTCCTTGAATGTATAGTAGCATCCATGCTACTCTATTAATTTAATTTTAGTAACCAATATATCCTGTTTTCACCTTCAGGCCGTACGCTCCTTTAGGATTAATCATTCAATATTTGTTTTACTTGTAATATATATCGGTTGTTTTAATTAATACTTTATAGCAGTTTTTAAATTTTTTTATTTTTTTTTGTCTAAAAAATAAGATTCGCCATGATACTGATTCGCCATATTTTTATAATAGTTTGATGCAGTCTGACTGCTTATTTTAAAATTTCTAATTTCTTTCTTTCTTGCTGAAAAGTAAATCTCTAATTTTCCTTTATTCTCAACCTCTGCTATTTGGAGATTTACACTCTTTTCTGACACTTGTTTAATCAATTCCTGTAAAAATAAAATCTGGTCTTTATGTTCTAATTTATTTTTACTGATTTCCTCACTCACATGTTCATATATCCTTTCAAACCCCTCGTCCAATTGATTTAATTGTTCAATTAGTTTTTCTTTTTCAGATAAGGTCTGTTCAAAAGCATCAAGGTCAAGTGTTTCTTGATCTATAAAATCTTCCTGTTTTAAGGTAATTTCAATCAGATAATCTAAAACTTTACATTTCTTAACCAATGTATCCGATAAAATATTTATATATGTATTCTTGTCCACATCATAACCTCTCTAGATTGCTTTAGGAATTTGCTTTGGTTAATTTCATTACTTCCTTCCAGGTGTCTCGCATCCCTCTCAGATGTTCCAGTACCTCTTCTAATATTTCTTTATCTTTTTGAATATTTGCCGTAACAAGACGACTATATAAATAATCGTATACATTATCAAATTCTTTTGCAACTGGATAATTAAAATCTAATGTAACACGTAGATGTGTAATTATTTTTTCAACTTTTATAATGTTACTATTTGCCTTATTGATATCTTTTACATCAATTCCGTCCATTGCCATATTGCAAAATTTAATTGCGCCTTCATATAACATTAGTGTTAATTCAGCGGGAGTTGATGATTTAATTTTATTATTTTGATATGCTAATGCTGCATTAATTGGCATATATTTCCTCCTGGAGAAGCTTGTGAATATTTTTATTGTGAACTCTGTTATTGAGTTGATGTCCCGAGCATGCCAGCTAACGCATTACTTTGAGACTGCATTTTAGCCATGGCAGTTTCCATTGCTGCAAATTGTTTATAGTATTTATCTTCCATTCTAGTGAGCTTATTTTCTAAAATAGCAATCTGTCTCGTATATGCAATTTGCTGTTTCGCCATAGTTTTATCATTATAAAATGTAAATGCACTTCGAATATTGGGTATGGATTCCATTTTGTCTTTCATGGTTGAATAAAGGTTCTGCGTTATTTCTGACAGTGCCTCCATTACAACCTCAGGTTCTTCCTCCAAAGCTTTCATTAATTTATTTTCTTTGTCTGAAAAAACCGCATCGTCTTCATCACCATAGATATGTAATAATCCTTTTTCCTTATAGTCCGGTGATGTCTGGATTCCAAAACTTGACAATGAATACTTTTTCCCACCTACATCTGTACTTGTAGTTAAGGAATTTCTCATACCTTCTAATAACGAGCCTAATGTAGAGTCCCTTCTAAGAACCGAGTCTTTTATCTTAGTTTCCCATTTTTCAATCTGGTCATCGGTCATAGCCTCTTTTTCATCATCACTTAAAGGATCATAACCTCTCGTAGAAGGCGCAAAGTATAACTCATTCATTTCTTCTAAAATCTCATTATAAGACTTTAAAAAATTCTTAACCATATCATAATTTGCCTGGGTATTGTTTGTAACATTCAGACTTACAGTTTCTGTTGGCTGTGTTTCACCTTTAAGCGTCAAAGTCAACCCATTTACAGTAATAACATTAGAACTTCCTGTTAATGTTACGCCATTATAAGTAATGCTGCTGTCGGTTGGTTTAACTACACGTGCATCCGTATCTGTACTTGCATCATATTGAAACAACCCAAGCTTACTTAATATCGCTGGATTACCAGAAACCGAAAATTCATTTGCTGTTCCACTCTCTTTTGAACTAATAAAAAATCTTCCCTGATTAGCATCATAATTAGCATTTACCCCGGTTTTTTTGGCTTCATCTGCAAAGCCTGATAGAGTCATTGTATCCGTTGTTGTGATATCTTCCCCATTAATTGTGATAACGCTTCCAGCTGCTATTCCTAAATCAATAAGTTTAGTACTGGAAGTTATGGCGCTGCCGCCAACCAGAATCGGGTTTCCATCAACATCCTTTGTAATATTATCTCCAGTTAAATATTGAGCGCTTGCCAGTGAATTTATTTTTAGAGTATGTGTTCCAGAAGATGCAGTTGTTCCTGCAGTCACGGTAACTAAAGATTCATCGGACGAAGTCGCAGATTTTGTAAGGTAGTTTCCCTGCAATCGCATCTTTGATAAATCTTCCGTATACAATTTATATAATTTTGCATTTAATTCTTTCCATTTATCCTGTTTCCAAGTTAAAATAGTCTGTTTATCTTCCACTCGCTTGTTTTTTAATCGCTGGGCATCTACCATTCCTTGAATTAAGGATTCTGTATCTAACCCAGATATCATACCCGTCATTCTAACTGCCATGATATCCCTCCTTTTTATCTATCGTTTTTCATCAACAAGTATACCTGCAATTTCCCAAATCTTTTCAAGCATCTCAAGGCTTTCTTCCTCAGGAATTTCCCTTATTACTTCCTGGGTTTCTTTATCAATCACTTTAATTGATATACGGTTTGTCTCATCATGATAAGCATATTCAAATCTGGTACGCACCTGTTTCATTTTACTATTGGCCTGATTTATTACGCTCTTAATGCGCTGGGTATTAGCCTGCCCATCCTTTTGCTGCTGATAACCCTCACTGCCACCTTCCTGTTGTGTTTTTGTTACCATAGTTGTACCAGCTCCAGGTGCTGCAGTAGTTCCTGCAACTTGTGTCTGTACCGCTGCTCTTTGTGTTTCCGCCTTTTGAACGGTTTTCACAGGTTCATGGTACGTTGCAACAGTATTACTTATTGATTCTAGTGCCATTATATTCACCTCCGTGTGTAATTACGGGTATCCATCACCCATTATCTACTATTTATAGGAAATATATCGGTAATATTCTATTAAATGTTAACACTAGTATAAATATAATATATAATTTTTTATTATTTCATGTAGCTTGCTTATTAATCAGTATTGCAGTGAGAAATTTTACTGTAGAAATTACCTTTCAATTTAATAATCTGTAGATAGTTGTCAAACTCCAGTGCTTTTTTGTTTTAACATTTTCTTAAATCAATTTTAAACAATCCTATTTAAACAACCTTATTTAATCAACCTATTTAAACAACTTATTTAAACAATTTTCTAAGCTCATCAACAGATACTGTACTCTCAGCTGCTTCTTTATTGGCATCTTGTATCTGTACATAGATTTCTCTTCGATAAACGGGAATTGACTTCGGAGCACTAATACCTAGTTTTACCTGGTCTCCCTTTATTTCCAATACGGATATCTCTATTTCGTTGCCAATCATAATTGACTCACCAATTTTTCTAGACAGGGCCAGCATATTAATTCTCCCCTTTCTCATTCTTCATCTTCTCGAAAACCGAATAAACATTAAACTTAACTTGATAATCCTGATTTTCTGCAATTACCTGACAGCCTTTTCTGGTATCTGCATTAATAACAAATGGAGCTTTTAAATTTACTGACATCTTAGTTAAGTCAGATGGCACAGTCATTGTAAGTAGAATTACTAAGTTTTCTTCGTTAATATCTCCCAGGGATTTTAATAGATCATCTTCTACTATGGGATTGTAATCAGGTTTTACCAGCAAAGGGTTAATAACCGGTATGGCAAGAGCCTGTTCCTCTAAGCTCTGCAACCATGTGATACTGGCTTTTTCCCCATCCTCTACATCGTAAAGAATTGTATAATTCTTGTATTCTTCAAACCCCATAATCCCCTGTTCAAACGTAATAATCTTATCCTCATCTAATTCTATTTCACCAAAGTATTTTGTCTTTACTAACATCTCTTCTCCTCCCAGCATAGGATATCTGAATTTAACTACGCACTAATGTAATCAAGTTAATGATTGTAGTATATTATAATGATTTCCTATTAACTTTTATAGTGATTTGTAAAAATAATTTTGTATACCCAAATATTATTGCACTATTATTTTAATACAACAAGGGGTGTAGGTGCAATACACATTACAATTGCACATAACGCCCCTCTGTATCAATAGTTTATAAGAAATTCAGCAATGTATTCTGCACAACCTTTGATGCTGCAGTTAGGGAAGCATTGTAAATAGTTTCCGCTGAATTGTATTTTATAACGGTTTCCACCAAGTCTACATCTTCATTATTAGACATAAGCTCTTCGAAATCTACCTGCTGGCTTGACAAACGGCTTTCCGTTAATTCCAGTCTGACATAGCGGCTACCTAAGTCTGCAACTGCAACATTTAGCTGATCCTGGTGTTTTGTGGACCCAGCAATACCATTTTCAAATGCATCATGCATTATTTTATTCTTTAAAACAAGTTCTGTATTTAATTGCTCTGAGAATTTTTCTAATGCCTCTTTCTGAGTATCTGTAATATTTGGATCTTCCAATAATTTTTCTACTTCTTCTATTTTACTCTCCGTTGCAGTTACATCCTGCACCACTTTTAATATTTCATCAATATCTCTGCCAATACCATGGGTAATTGCATCGCTGCCCTGGGTATTAATCGTAAGTTTCTGATTAAAATTAATTTCATATTGAATCTGCTGGTCTGTTTTGGTGTAGCTTGCTGTATCCAGGGTAGTTGTATTAAGTACATCACAGTCAAAGTAATGTTCCGGCCTTAAATCACCCGTTTTAAATTCACTTTTCTTATAGGATACAGAAATGCTGTCTGCCAGCCTTAATTTTTCATATACGTTATCCGCTGGTACCGCAGGATCATCGTACAGTATCAGTTCTCCAGTTTCAGGTATATAATTGATGGTCCCTGCAACTGGTTCATAAGGATTTGGAGAAGTTGAAGTTATGGAAACAGTATTAATAGTAATTGGTGTTTGGGCAACTCCACTGATACTATAGGTTAATTCACTGCCTCCATCGATTGCGCCCAAGTCATCATAGGATAAACGAATTCTATGATAGGAAAGCAAATTCGGGGCATTATTAAAATCAGCTGCAGCTGAAGTTGCAGGGTCATAGGAATCAATCGGAAGTTCCCCAATTACCTTAGATAACTCTTCGATATCTTCTCCTGCGAATTTTTCCGTAATGGTATACTCTAAATTCGTAGATGCTTCGTTAAATATCAGGCTTGTATCCGTTTTATAGCCGGTGAATACATACCTTCCGGCATAGTTTGAATTACCTTCCTGATAGATCTGTTTCTTTAACTCTTCTAAATTCTGCACAATGCTGGTACGATCAGCTGCAGTCAGAGTATCCGTTGTTCCCTGTACGCAGTAGGTATTAACTGATGTTAATATATCATTTACATTGGTAAGAGCACTTTCCGTAACATCCATCCAGGACTTTGCATCCGGTATATTTTTCTCATAATATTGGTTTAACTCACTCAAGTTAGTACGCAGTTTTAGTGCCCTTACAGCAACAATAGGGTCTTCTGAAGGTCGCTGAATCTTCTTACCCGTAGAATACTGTTCGTCAAGATTGTTTAAATTTATCTTATTCTTATTGATGTTATTCATCATATTGTTGGTCATCATTCGGTTCGTAATTCTCATGGGAAACTCCTCTCATGTACTTATCCTTAATTAGGTAATTGCGAAACTAATATATATTATGAATTTGTGACTCAACTCACACAAATTCCTCCGCGGGGTGCTTCTTCCGCTTAACTTCCATTTGAAATTGTATAAGTTATGTCACAAATAACAAAAGCATTGGAGTCACGTATTACCTGACTTATCCTTATACCGCCATATCATTAATCAACTTATTATATATTTGATCCATGATAGAGATTACTTTGGCAGATAAATTATAGGCATTCTGGAAACGTACCATATTCATGGCCTCTTCATCTATATCAACACCCGAAATGGAAAGTCTCTGATTTGTAATCATTTTAAGTATATTATCCTGCCCCTCTGCAAAAGAAGAAGCCTTGTCCTTATCTATTCCAATTTCTGCTACCAGTGTCTGTAAGAATGCTGCCGGTGTTCCCTGTTTAAACATAGTTTTATCACTTTTTAAGGCAATTAGTTTGTCTAAAATTACGTGATCTTCAACACCATTATCCACATCCTCTGCTGCTGCTATTTTTTTCGGGTTGGCAAAAACAGTCTCTGTAACTGTAAAATTGGCGGCAGTCAGGTAATAATAACTTTTGTTATCACTATCTGATATAACATCGTCACCGGTAACAATATGTGTTCCATTAAAGAAATCTAAACCTGCTTCGCCATCTAAGTCTTCGCCGCTTTTGTGAATTGTATTAAACTCACTGGCAAAGGTACGAATGAATTCATTCATTTGTGCCATATAATAAGGGATACCCTTATAATTAATGCTTGTACCAATTCTGGTATCTTCATCCACAACGTCTGCTGCCAGAGTTTCTTCTAAGGTAAATGTGTAAACATAATCACCATCTACATCTGTTGTGTAACTTAAACCTGTATATTTATACTCTCTATTATCCACCGTAATTATTCCAGTTTCAGGTATATTAAGCTTTTGAATCGAATTGATATTGGAATCAGTTAATGTTATGGTATTGGTACCAGACGTTCCATTGGCTGTTCCTTTTAAGTTATCTTGATTATTGCCGTCCCTAACTTCAAAGAGCGCTTGTAGGGTTCCCCCTAAATTAACACTATTGGTATTAAAAGTCTGACCATTGCTCCATGTAATATCATAAAGACCTTCCACATCATTCTGGTTAAGTTTTTCTGTTCTTGGTACAGTTACAAGAGTATTGTAGTTATTGGTATCCACTAAAGTCTGCCCGTCAATTTTAACAGTATAGCTGGTTACTCCAATGTCATCTCCAACCTTCTTCTCAGTTACGGATATATTGGCAATTTCAGAAAGTTCATCCACTAATAATGCCCTCTGATCTCTTAAATCATTGGCAACTCCACCGTTAACTTCCAGAGTATTAATCTGTTTGGTAAGTGTTGCAATCTGTTTGCCGAGGGAATTAATCTGGTCAACTTTATTTTTCACTTCAAAATTACATTCTTCCTGAATTGCTTTCATGCTATTTGAAAGAAAATTAAAATATTCTGTCAGACTCTTACCATAATTAACTACCTGTTGGCGAACTGTAAGGCTTGCAGGATCTTTTGCTAGTTCCTGCAGACTGTCATAAAAAGAATTAAAAGAAGTCGTAAATCCTTCCAGGCTGATTTCATTGAAATAATTTTCAATCTGGGTCATGTAATGGTCCTTGGCTGCATATTCTCCTTGCAGCGTGTTATTGCTCCAGTATTTCAAATCATAATATTCATTTCTGACCTGGGTTACACCGGTTACAACGACTCCGGTTCCTGCCATACCATAGGTACTGTTAACTCTTAGTGGGATGCCAGCCTGCTGGTTTAACACTTGTCTCGTATACCCTTCTGTTTCTGTGTTCGTTATGTTATGGGAGGTAGTATTTAACGCTCCCTGATAGGTATATAACCCACTGGTTCCAATATTTAATCCAAAAAATGTTGATGGCATTCTACTCACCTCTGTTTCTTTTGTCAATTTACTATTTTATATCTAAATTATAGTTAAAATATTTACACATGCTAAAAGATACTTAAATGAAAGATTTATTTATCTAACATATTTTTCACCCATTGCATATCGCAGGTAGACCTGCGATACTGCCACAAATAAGTAGAGTGAAAGAATCACACTGTGGCAACTTTTCTTTTTCTAATTTTCTTTCACTCTTCCCTCCGCTCACATATCATTAGGTTTAATAGTTTCGCAATTACCTCATATATTACAGGCTTGTAACTATGTGCTCTAACATACTATCAATTACCGTGATATATCTTGCTGACGCATTATACGCATGCTGGAACTTGATTAAATTGGTAAGTTCCTCATCGGAAGATACCCCAAGTACCTGCTGTCTCTGATTATCAATACTATTTACCATAGATTCCTGATTCGTACTAATAGTATTTAGTTGATCCCCTCGATTGGCAAGTTCAGCAATGAATGCTGTATAATATCCGGAGAAATTATTACTGGTTAATGTATTGGGGGATAGGGTTGCAAAAGGCTCCTGCCACGCTTCTATCAAAGCTTCCGCAGTTTCTATATCATAGTCACCCGACAACGTATTAGAACTTAACGGAATTAAAGAATAATTATTCATAATATCCGGATTAACTTCAATCTCTCCAATGGTAAATAAAGAATAATTATCCGCTGAATTCTCTTCATTATAAACCCTAACATTGGTAAGTGTAGTTATGGTTGAGTCTGGGTTGGTAATCACAATAGACTGCAGAATATTGGAGTCATTGTACCGATCCGTAGATTTTCTATTAAATAATGCTTCGCCCATGGTATTGTTTGCATCCATTCCAACCGGTGCGTTTTCCGCATCCAAAATTGTTATTTTCTGCTCACTTGTCAAGGTCGTTGTGGTTCCATCTGCATTGGTAATTACTGTTCCAGCTGGTAAAGTAACTTCCTTATTTGGGCTAAGGATATCATTAATCGTAGTTACAATGCCATGTATCAACTGATCGAATTGGGCCTGAACCGTCATAATAACGGAAGTTTCAACCTGATTGTTGTATTCATATACAGCATCGTTATATTCTTCCTCTGTAGCAAAGTCATCTCTTTTTGGTATGTCCGTGTAGTTACCTGTATCAGAACCACGAACAACCAGAAGTCCTTTTAAAGACCCAATATCCATATCCCGATAGGCCGCTGTTGATCTGTCGAGATTAAATACATCCGTATTTCCATGACCAACCCATACAGGCTTTAACATGTCTGAAGTTTCACTTACAGGAACGGTTCCCATTTTATACACAAGATCTTCCGTTACTAAAGGAACTCCTTCCGCACTTACCGTTACAACTCCATCCGCATTTTCCTTATACGTAATACTAATTAACTGACTAAGTTCATCTAATAATTTATTTCTGGAATCTCTTAAATCATTGGCATTTTCCATTCCATTACTTTCATACTGACGTATTTTATAATTTAATGATTTAATATTTTCCGCTATCTCATTTATTTCGTTTACTTTATTTTTTATCTGGGTGTTTAAGTTTACCTGATATTCTTTTAGCTGATCGGATATATTTTCAGCTCTTTCCATAAAATTAACTGCATTTTGTATCACCGAAGCTCTGGTAACAATACTGTCAGGTTCCTTTGCTAATTCCTGCAGCGATACCCATAATTCTTCCATAGAGTCTTGAAACGCAACTCCTTCTAGTTCTCCAAACATGCTCTCTACTTCTTCTACTGCTTCATATTGTACCTGATAAAAACCCTGTCTGCCTATTTCTTTTCGATAGGATTTGTCAAGAAATACATCCCTTATCTGTCTGACTGCTGCAATATCCGTTCCAAGTCCCGACTGTAAGGTGGAGATATGTGTTGTTCCCCAGCTTAAGTACGTGCTGTCAACTTGTAAAATCTGCTGCCTTACATATCCTTTTGTCTCTGTATTTGCAAGGTTATGGGAGGTAGTATTTAAAGAATTTTGGCTTGTTGTCAAGCCAGATACCCCAATGGATAAGCTTGTAAATAAGCTCATAGAATTTCACCGCCTTTGCTACTGTTTTGTGTCAAACATTCCTGATTGCATAGCAGATGCATCATACTGTGATGCACCTTTGTTGTAGCCATTATTCCCCGGTAACATCCTTGTACTTTGTATAAAATTCATATTGAATTCTATCATCTCTAGGGATTGCTGAATTAACGAATTGTTATGACGATTTTTCTCCATAAGTCCATGGATTATTTTCACTAGATTATCATGTATATCCGATAGAAGCTTTTGTTCTTTCGGCTGTTTCTCTAACATCTGAATGATTGTTTGTATGCGAAGGGTTTTGGGATCTCGGCTAATTACCGTTCCTATATTGACCAGTATCTCTTCCCTCTTACGCTCCAGCGCATTTATTTTATCTACTACATTCTGTTCCTGGTCTGTAATCTGCTGCAGTGCCTGAAGGTCATTACGAACGATTACTTTTGTTTTATCTTCTTCAATGGGCAGAAGTTCTTCATATACATGATACTCCTGCTCTAATGTTGCAATTAATTCTTCCATCAAACTGGCCAATCTTCAACCCTCTTTTCTCATCTGCATCAACTTAACCTTAGGAATTCAGCTTATCTTGCCTAAATCAGCATTATCTTGCCTAAACCAACTTATTTTGCCTAAATCAGTTTGTCATAGTAACTGCTTAATATTTTATCTGCAACTTCTTCCATTGACACATTATAGGTTCCAGATTCCATGCGCCCCTTTATTTCATTCACTTTATCCATTCGAATATCTGCAGCACCAGTAACCGCCTGTTTTGCCACCTGATAATCTTTTCCGATTCTGGATATTTCCACCTGATCAGAAGCTCCGGTTCCATTAGTCTTAGCTGTTTTTTTGGCATTGTTACTCTGATATAACTGTGTTACTTTGTTGTATGCATCTATACGCATATCATTCACCACCTATTGAAATATTTTAAAGTCAAAACTACTACAATCTCATTTGTATTTCATGTATTCATTTGACATTAAATCGATTTATAATTTATTTATCGGATATTTTGCTTTTATCCTTATAGCTTATGGAATAATTTTTAATTTTCTTTTTTGACAAATACTTTGGACCCGCGTCGAATATTGAATAATATACAAGGTTATATTTATAATAAAGAATATATTTCGTATCAAATTATATAGGAAAATAGTAAAAGTACGTTAAATTTGGTAACAAATATAATTGACAACTTAATCATAATGTTATATAGTGAATTCTATAAAATGTATAAATGAATAATTATACGAAAACCAATGAAGGTATTCTGCCTTCATTATTTTTTAACTATAATCCGTGGATTTTACATTGTTCATTACAATATAGATAACCTGTTTGGATTGAAAGCAATGTACAAATACGATCAATTCATTTAGAAAACGAAAGGAGTAACAGAATGAAGAAACCATTCGTAACGTTAGAACAGTTAAAAGAAATAACAAATAAATATCCAACACCTTTCCATTTATATGACGAGAAAGGAATTCGTGAAAATGCAAGAAGATTAAAAGCTGCATTTGCATGGAATAAAGGATTTAAAGAATATTTTGCTGTAAAAGCAACTCCAAATCCATATATCCTAAAAATATTACAGGAGGAGGGGTGCGGAGCAGACTGTTCTTCCATGACAGAGTTAATGATGTCGGAGGCAGTTGGAATAACTGGAAGCGATATTATGTTTTCCTCCAATGCAACTCCCGCAGAAGAATTTTTAAAAGCAGCAGAATTAAATGCAACCATTAATTTAGATGATTTTACTCACATCGATTTTCTCAATAAAGTAGCTGGTATTCCAGAAACAATCTCCTGCAGATTTAATCCCGGTGGAGTCTTCTCCTTAGGCACTGATATTATGGATAATCCTGGTGAAGCAAAATATGGCTTTACAAAAGAACAGATGATAGAAGGCTATAAGAAACTTATGGGTATGGGTGCAAAATACTTCGGTATTCACTCTTTCCTTGCTAGTAATACAGTATCGAATGAATATTATCCAACTCTTGCAAAAATCCTTTTTGAGTTAGCAGTTGAGTTAAAAGAAAAGACCGGGGCTACAATTAAGTTTATTAATTTATCCGGTGGTGTTGGAATTCCCTACAGACCAGGACAACCTGCCAACGATATTATGGAGATTGGTGAAGGTGTAAGAAAAGCATTTGAAGAAACCCTGGTTCCTGCTGGAATGGGTGATGTTTCAATCTTTACAGAACTTGGCCGCTATATGTTAGCTCCTTACGGTCATCTGGTAGCTACTGCAATTCATGAAAAGCATATCTATAAAGAATATATTGGGCTGGATGCTTCTGCAGTTAACCTGATGAGACCTGCCATGTATGGCGCTTATCATCATATCACTGTAATGGGTAAAGAAAATGAACCTTGTGACCATAAATATGATATTACCGGATCTTTATGTGAAAATAATGATAAATTTGCAATTGATAGAATGTTACCTAACATTGATCTCGGTGACTTGATTGTTATCCATGACACCGGCGCTCATGGTTACTCCATGGGTTATAACTATAATGGTAAACTTAAATCTGCAGAAATCTTATTAAAAGAAGATGGCGGGGTTCAGTTAATTCGTCGTGCCGAGACACCAAAAGACTATTTTGCAACCTTTGACTTTTCAGATGTATTAAAAGATATGAAATATTAAATTTATAAGTATCTGCAATTACACACTGCATCTTTGTTTATAAAGGAATCTATGAGAAATTAGATACGAGACATCTTCATGCATGTAAAATTACTGCTCTGTATACTTTAAGTAAGTGCTCACTCCTTCTTGCACCTACGAAAGTATCCAGAGCATTAATTATATGTAATTCAAATTCCTTAATCAAAAATTATGTCTATTTTATTTCGTACAGCCCTGTATCAGATCTGAATCGTTTGCTCTTATATTCAGACTAGTTCCAGGCTCTCTGTTTCTATTCCCATAAAACTTAAGTACCTTCCTAGTGATTGCCTCATATCTTGCTTGGCTATCTAAAATACTGTTTAGGTGTTTATTTATTTTTTTACCTAAGTGAACAACAGAAGCAGCGTTTAACTTTTCACCATTTTTTATTAATTTTCCTATCCTTTTCCTATAGTGGAGAACTAGTCTCCATCGCACCTCAAGTACAATCATTAGCCTGTATTTTCCCATACGTATCCCCCTCATTTGTTCCTTTTCCAGGCAGAATGTGCCTTGGCACATTCTCGCGCCAAACGACCAGCTAAGCTGGCATAATATTGTATAAATGCGCATCCAGCCGGTCGGGCTTTTTGATTAATTGGGAAGTTCGGCGAACTTTCCTATTAATTAAAAAAGACCCTCTGATTCCTTAATAAATATTAAGGTTATCAAAAGGTCGGTTGCGCTACTCACTCCATTCCACATAAGCGCCCAAATTATTGTGGAATTTCATCATTTCCTTGGAAATATTATGTTGTTAAGTGCTTTTAGTCTAACAGAAATTCCAAAAAAATGCAACTCATATTTAATTAACTGTTACTTATTATTTATTATTTAACAGAAACATTTCATCACCCACTGATATGGTCCCGCCGTGCTTAACGACAGCAAATACGCCTTCCCTTGGCATGATGCAGTCACCCACTTTTTTATAGATTTCACAATGAGAGTGGCATTCTTTCCCTATCTGCGTCATCTCTAAAACTACATCATTGCATTGAAATACTGTACCAATCGGAAGGTTTTTAAAATCATAGCCCTCCACTATCAAGTTTTCTCCGAAGGCTCCATCTAAAACCTCTGCCCCTCTTGCTTTAAATGCATCAATCTTTTCTTTTGAAATCAGGCTCACCTGACGATGCCAATTACCTGCATGGGCATCATTTTCAATCCCGAAATTTTCTATAAACTTAGCTTCCTTTATGTTAACTTTTTGCGTTCCCTTTTTCTCGCTGATACAAACTGCAATTACCTTTCCCATTTTATTTTCCACCTTTCTTTATCCTCCGATTTGAGACATTCTTCGTTCTTCTAAGGAAACCTCATTATTATCCGGCTCTTCTATTTCTCCAAATTGATGAGCCTTGGGTTTTTTCATAATGGATGATTGAATGACTTCCCTAAGTTCTTCATCCGATATTCCCTGTTCCATCCGTTGTTTCAAATCGGTTCCAACGGAGTATTGAAGACAGTTCTTTAAACATCCGTCAGACGTCAGCCTCACCCGGTTGCAGGTGTCGCAGAACTTGTGGCTCATAGCACTAATAAATCCGATTTTACCTTGAAATCCTTCCAGACTGTAATAACTGCAGGGACCATTGCCTAGAGTTTTTCGATAAAGTGTTAATTTACCATATCTTTGTTCTATCATATTCTTAATACTGTCTTCTGTATAACCGGAAAGTTCTTTTCCTAATCCAATTGGCATAAGTTCAATAAAACGGACATGTACATTCGTATCTTTTGCAAGAGCAACCATGGACAATACAGCTTCTTCCTCATTCTTTTGGCAAATCGGAACACAGTTAATTTTAACTGTAAGATCAGGATATTTGAGTGCTTCCTTCAATCCCGCTACCACTTTATCTAGTAAATCAAATCTTGTTACCTCTCTAAATTGTTCCCGATCTAAAGTATCCAGGCTGATATTCATGGAATCAACACCGGCATTTACCAGATCTTCTATTTGTTCTACCAGCAAAATACCATTGGTTGTTATAGTAACATTCTCTATCCCAGGAATCTCTTTTATCTGCTTTATCAGATATGGAAGGTCCTTACGAACAAGAGGTTCTCCGCCTGTAATTTTCACTTTGTGAATCCCTAAAGCCGCAAAACATTTGCAAAGTCGAATGATTTCCTCATAAGTTAAGATTTTGCTGTGAGGCAGAAAATCAACTCCTTCTTTTGGCATACAATAAACGCATCGAAGATTGCACCGATCCGTTACTGATATACGTATATAATCAATCCCTCTCCCATATTCATCTATCATTCGAATTCACCTCAATTATACTCAGATTCTTAGTCTGCTGACTTAGATACCTATCTCATACTTTATCTGTGTTATTACTTATATGCTCTTTCCTATTACTTTTACTGCTCTTTCCTATTGCTTTTACTGCTCTTTCCTATTACTTTTACTGCTCTTTCCTATTTCTCTTTGTCATAATAGAAAGTACCGCTCTTCCCTCCAGTTTTTTCTACTAAATGGATGTCTGTCATTTCCATAGATTTATCAATCGCCTTACACATATCATAAATCGTAAGCAGGGTTATATTCACTCCGGTAAGTGCTTCCATCTCAACACCGGTTTTTCCTTCCACTTTAACTGTACAGGTAGCAGTAATCGTGTTTTTTTCTTCTTCCACATGAAAATCTACACTACACTTTTGTATCATTAGCGGGTGACACATAGGTATCAACTCCCAGGTACGTTTCACTGCCATAATTCCGGCAACCCGGGCAATCCCCAAAACATCCCCTTTTTTTACTTCTTTATTTACAATCGCCTTCATAACTGCATCATTCACAACTATTTTGCCTTGTGCAATGGCAGTTCTTGAAGTTATATCCTTATTTGAAACATCCACCATAATGGCATTGCCTGCATCATCAAAATGACTTAATTTTTCTCCCATAATTACTCCAAACTTTCAACTTTCTCCTGAAACTGATCTGACTGCTCTCTATTTATTACAGGTTACTGTTTTATTTTATATATTAGATACCATTTACATTATCGTTATAGTAAGATTACTTCTATTTCATCTCCCATAGCAAGTGGTTTACTTCCTGCCTTAATATCAACAAGACAGTTACATCCTGCCATAGATGCTAATATTCCCGAAGCATGTTTTTCCGTAGGTGGAATATGCACCTTACCTTCGGAGTATCTTCCTCGCAAGAATCGTCTGGCACCACTTGTTTTTGTAAATGGTTCTGCTAGTGTTCCCTTTATCTTCACTGCATTTAAACATTTATCACAGCTCATCTTAGCCAGTAAGGGTCTGGCCAGTAATTCAAAAGTAGTAATTGCCGCAAAAGGATTTCCTGATAGATTCAACAAAGGAATCCCCTGATATACGGAGAACATGGCTGGTGTTCCGGGTTTTAGATTAACTTTCCAAAAAATTCTTGAAATATCAAGCATTGGTACTACTTCATGAAAGATATCTTTTACTCCTACAGAAACTCCACCGGTTGTAATGATAATATCTGCATGATCTGAGACTTTCCTAATGCTATCTGCAATCTTTGCAGCATGATCCGGTAAATATTCCGCTATTACAGGTTCCATACCAAACTCTCTTAATCTATTGTATATAAGAGTAAGATTAGAATCATAAATCTTTCCCTTTTTTAGTTCACTGCCCGGTGGCACCACCTCATCACCTGTAACAAATAATGCAACTCTTGGTTTTTCATATACTGTAACCTGAGTGATCCCTATGGAAGCCAGAATCCCTTGCTCTATATAGGTTATTTTGGTTCCGGCTTCTATTAGCAATTGGCCTTTCTTGACATCTTCACCTTGAAAACAATAATTCTCATGATGTTTTAATTCATTATAAATTTCTACAATGTATTCACTGTTTGATGGGTGAAAACTGGTATCTTCCTGACGAATGACACAGTCAGCTCCCAAAGGAATTGGAGCACCCGTCATAATCCTGACTGCTTCTCCAGTCTTTACCTCTTTTTCACAGTGTTCTCCTGCATATACAGTATCAATTACCAGGAGGCAAACCGGGTGGTCTTTGGTTGCACTGGCAGAATCACAAGCACGTAGTGCAAATCCATCCAGAGGTGATCGGTCAAAGGGCGGATTATAAATAGGAGCATAGATATCTTCCGCTAAAATACTCCCACCGGCTTTCATTACAGGCAAGCTATGCGTTTTCATTTGTTCTGCTCCGTACTGCAGTATAAGTTCTACCGCCTGCTCTAATTCAATTCCTATCAGTTCCATGCTTACACGCCCTTCCCAAATCCGCAATTTGGATAATGACAGGGTTTACAGCCTAAACAAAGGCCTCCGTGTCCCAGTTTCATTAAGTCTTTTCTATTAATCTTAATTCCCGCTGCTACTCTTGGCAGCACCAGGTCAAAAATGGTTGCCTTAGCATACATCACACAGCCAGGTAATCCCATGATAGGTGTACCATCATCAAAATATCCTAATACAAACATGGCTCCCGGCAATACCGGTGCTCCATAAGTAACAATATCTGCTCCACTTGCCTTGATAGCACCAGGGGTACGATCGTCAGGGTCTACGCTCATACCACCAGTACACACAATCAAGTCCACTCCGCTTTGTTTTAGTTCACCAATTGCGCTCATAATAGTTTCCGGATCATCATTGGCAATTTTGTGACCACTTACTTCAATGTTGTATTCTGATAATTTGTTTATAATTACAGGAGTAAAGGTGTCCTGAATTCTCCCGTAGAACACTTCACTTCCGGTTGTTACAATTCCTGCTTTTTTTAATTTGTATGGATGAATGGCCAGAAGTGGGTTTCCTAAACCAATCTCCTCTACTTTTTTCATTTTCTCTTTTTCAATCACTAAAGGAATAATTCTTGTCCCTGCTAATTTGTCACCCTTTTTTACCGGATAATTCGTATGTCTTGTTGCAATCATCATATTATCAATGGAATTTATCTCATCCAGCTTTTCAACATCTACAGTAAATAAGCCGTCACAATCAGCAAATAACTCAATCTTTCCTTCTTTTGTTTCTGATCTTGTCATATGTTCATTCTTACAAATGTTATATAAGATCTCTGCAGCTTCGTCTTCATGAAGCATTCCGTCTATCTTCTCCCATACATATAGATGTTCTTTTCCTATGGAGAGTAGTACCTTAATGTCCTCCTTAGTTACAACATGTCCTTTTCGAAATGCAGCTTCCTTTTCTACGTTTTTTACTATTCTTGTAATATCATGACATAGAACGTGGCCAACCGCATCTGTTGTATTTATTAATTTCATGCAGATATCCTGCCTTTCTAATTTATGCTCAAATTAATAACCATAAAAACCCTATCCATATGGAGTGCTTTCTTCCTTCGGTTACAATTTTATAGGTAATAATTCCTAACAATAAAATACTGCCTCCCCGAAATTTTCTCGAAAAGGCAGTATACAGGTATCCTATAGCTTTAAAAAAAACTATAGTTCATCAGCCAGCGCACATATTTTTTAAGGCAGATGTTTCTATAATTCCTCACGGTTATAGACATATCCTTGAATACCCCTTTTCAATCATGGAAGGCCAAAGCGTTTCCACTTCAACCTGAAAGCAAGTTTCCTTGCTTAGGCGCAGTATCTTAGATTTCTCCTTAGATACTTTTGCTCGGAGTTTTATTTAGTTATAATATAATTTCTAATAATTTATATACTAATTAATCCGTATAAGGTTCCACTCTAGCCAGTGCCTTTGCGTAACGTTCCGACAAATACAACGATGAATAGAGATGAGAGACATTCAAATTATTATCAAATTGATGGATATCATTATACTCCTCATTCATAGACAAAAGCAATAGCGCACGTTCAATTTGAGCTTTTGTGGCTAAATAAGGATGCTTTTCAAAATATCCGACCGGCGTTGGAGCAGGATACGTCTTGCAGTTAAAACGAACCATTTCTGCAATAGTTTTTACAAGGTCTTTCTCCTCTACTAAAGAAGCAATCATTGCATAATTATTACTCATATACTGATTTGAATAATAGTAGATGTCTTTATTGCCTTGAACAAATACGATATCGCTACAGCTTTCATCAGCTTTCATTTTTTCTAATAATTCATCCAAATTCTCTATTTCGTTTTTCAAAGATGTTAAACTGGTTAGATTGGTTGCTTTCGTTCTGATTCGAATGTATTCAGCAAACTTTTGTTCCTCTGTCAGTTCCAGTTCTTCCTCTTCTTCCGATGCGTCCGTATCCTCAAAATCTTCAAATTCATCTTCCACATCAGGAAGTGAAGCTAGGTAACCCATTAAATTGGGTTTTCCCTCTGTTACGCCACCATTACCTGAGGCACTTTCCTCTTGTTCATCCGCTTTTTGAATCTCAACAAATCCCGGCTTTCTTCTTCCGAATAACATAAGCAATCACCTTAACCTTTTATTTATTGTGGAAGAATTCCTCTTGCTTCTAAGTCATCTGCCATATCACCAAGTCCGAATTTTTCCAATGTAGCTCTGGTAGGAATTCCAGTTGCCTTATCCCAACCCATTTCTTCATAGAAATAATCTTTTGCCAGTTCCATATCATCACGATCAAGCTTAGTAGTACCTTCTTCAAATGCTTTGAAATCAGGTTCTTTATCGAATACCCAGTTTGGAATTGCATCATGAGTATCACGTAAGCTAGTATCACCATAATGTATATTAAAGGAAATTGCAGTCATAACACGTAACATCTGGGAAATACGTTCAGAAGCAAAGTCAAGTTCTTCTCTTGTATAAGTTTTACCAGTTACAGCTGTCATGAAGTTAGCATCTAAGTCTAAATCTCCAACATAATTTCTTGCTTTAGAAGGCGATTGAGTCATAGGCCACATCCAGTTACATACGGTTGCACTGTCATGGAATTGTTTACCGTTAAATGCCCATTTTGCTAATTTTGCTTTATTTCTATTCATTGGAGTCCATGCCTTAGGTTTATCCCAGCATCCTTCGCCAAAGAAACCTTCCATTGTAGCCTTAGACACTTCATAAGGTGCTCCGGAATTAGTAATATCAGTTAATTGATGAATCATACAGTCACGATTGTACATTACATTAAATAACATACTAACCTGGCCTGCTTCATCAGGACCATGGTGTTTTGGATAACCATTGTAAGAAATATTAGTATTTAATGGATTCTCCGTATCAATCCATTCTTTGCCTAATTTCCATTTTTCCTGAACAGCGAAAGTACCTTCACCAATAGTTGATATTTCACCTTCTTTGTAAGCGATACGACGAATAATTTCAACAGCCCAGCGAGGATCCCCAGCTTTTTCCCAATCCCAAGGAAGACTGTAATATTCTTCTTCGGAAAGGACTTCTTTGTATTTACCTGAGGTAAATAACCACGCAAACTCACGATAAACATTACCATAGTTACACCATACACCATAGTCATCCATTGCATAAGCGGAAGCTGCATTGATTACCATTTTAGCATCGCCTTCATACTTAAAGTCTTTAATTCCATCTAAATAGAATGTCATACCGTAAAGAATTGGCATACAGGTATTCGATACTTTTGTTGGTAGATCATAGTCTGCAAGAGGATCCATATCATATTGAGTATAGCAACGGATTGGACAGGAAGTACATCCACCTTGTTTAATAATATAATTAGTTGCAACATCACCAAAGTCAAATACACCTTTTAAAGTACGATAAGCAATTTTATTGATATCACCACATGGTTGTTCTCCCATATCGATGGGACCGCCTTCTGCTTTTGCCCAAGTACGTCCAGGAGCTCCAGACCAACGGTTTTTACCACTTACTGCAGAGTATTCTGCCCAGCTTTGTGGCACTGCAGGTACATTATGGTTATTATTTGCGCCAATTAAATCTTTTAACATATACTCATTTAATTCCAGTAATTTTGCTGGATCAGCAATCTTAGCAGAGCCGGTTCCACGAATTGCAAAACCCTTTAAGTTCTTGCTACCCATAACGGCGCCGATACCAGCACCTGCTGAGTTACCAAATGAAGTATTTAATGTGGAATAATTTACAAGATTTTCACCTGCTGGTCCAATAACAGCAGTCTCAAAATCCCTGCCAACTTTTTCTGTTAATAATTTATTAGCTTCAAAAGTTCCTTTTCCCCAAAGGTCACTTGCATCTTCTACTGTTACAGTAGCATCATCTATTTTAATATATACAGGTGATGCTGCTTTCCCTTCT